>NZ_AAEW02000051.1 GCF_000167355.1 Desulfuromonas acetoxidans DSM 684 | reverse complement strand
TTTAATTCATCATATCATCCATATGTGACCTGTCAAGAACGTTTAAAGTGTTTGGGCTTCTTTTTTTTGTTTTTTTCACTTATGTGCTTCGGGGAATATCAACGCGTGAGGTTTTTTGCTATAAGTGAGGAGATAAGTTAGATCTTAAAAAGGAGGTTATTGTGATTCGATACAGGTTGCGCGAGTTGATGGCAGAGAGACAGTTTAAGACGGGGCAGCGATTAACCTTTGATGAGCTGTCGAGAGAAACCGGGATTCATCGAACAACGCTATCAAAGATTGCAAACCAGAGAAGCTACAATACGACAACGGATAATGTTGATCGCCTATGCCAGTTTTTTCAGTGCCAGGTTGGTGATTTGATGGAGTATTGTGAATCAGTTGATAAGGCCGATTGAGCCAAGGGTCCTTTTTTGAATGAGAACGCCGGGAGCCCGTTCTTCTTGCACGATGGCATGTTTTTTTTACGACATAAGTGGTTGATATGTTGAATGGCTTTTGGATCTTTTGCAGGAAAATAAATTTTAGGATGACCTTTGTTCTAGCTTGTACGGGTGATTTCTTGGAACAAAGGTCATTGAGAACGTTTTACTGTCACAGAACCGTCACAAAAACGTCACAGAACGAAAAAGGGTTAACCGGATGGCGGCTAACCCTGTGAATTTAATGGCGCGCGATGCAGGATTCGAACCTGCGACCTCTGCCTCCGGAGAAGATAAGCGCTTCAGTTGGCTGCGCCAGATGGTGGAGTGGCAAAAAGAGATGGACGATTCTCTGGCCGTGACCACCGACAACCATATTGATCTGTTTCCGGAAGAGGTCTATGTCTTTACTCCGCAGGGGCATGTGCGCGAGTTGCCTAAAGGGGCTTGCCCAATCGATTTTGCCTACGCGATCCATGGTGACATCGGTCATCGCTGTGTTGGCGCCAAGGTCAACAATAAGATGGTGTCGCTCAAGACTGAGCTGCACAACGGCGATGTGGTGGAGGTGTTGACTTCACCGCACCAGAATCCGAGTAAGGACTGGCTGAAGATCGTTAAAACATCTAAGGCGCGCAATCGGATTCGCCACTGGGTTAAAACCCAGGAACGGGAAAAGAGTATTGAGGTTGCCCATGGTCTATTGGACAAGGAACTGCGCAAATACGGGAAAAGCCTCAACAGGACATTAAACGAGCCGGTCATGGCGGAAGCTGCCAAAGATCTTGGTTTTAAAGAGGTGTCGGAGCTTTTGGCCGCTGTGGGCTACGGAAAGTTGTCGGCAGGGCAGGTTATCAGTCGTATTGTGCCTGCAGATCAGTTGCGTAGCCATCGCTCTAAGCTGTCTGGTCTCGGACGGGTGATCAACAAAATCCGTAAGAAGCCGTCGCACAGTGCGATCCGTATTCAGGGGATTGACGATGTGCTGGTACGTTTTGCCAAATGTTGCAACCCGCTGCCGGGGGATGACATTGTTGGATTTATCACCCGCGGCCATGGCATTACCGTTCATGCGGCGGATTGCCCGCATCTTCTGGAAACCGATCCGCAGCGTCGCGTCGAGGTGGAGTGGGATGAGGGGTCGGTGTCGTCGCGTAGTGTGCGCATCAATGTCTACTGTCACGACCAGAAAGGGGTGCTGGCGGAGATCACCAGTTGTATCACCAAGTGCGAGGCTAATATTACCAGTGCCCGTGTTAATGCGTCGTCCGGAAGTAAGGGCCTCAATGAGTTTGAAATCGACGTCAACAATGTCGATCATCTCAAAGAGGTGATGGCTGCCCTTAAGGCGTTGAAGGGGGTCTACCGGGTGGAACGGGTGCGTGAGCGGCGTGGATAGCCCGGATTTCTCACAACGGTTGTTGCGAGAAGCTGGAACGTGCTTTGGCTGCAAGGCCATGCCGGAAAGCGCTCGCGGATAGCGCTGCCGTCTATCGAAAACATTTAAAAGAGATGCAGAAAAGCAAGAAACGGAAAAAGGGGAGTTGACCTTGATGGCAGCTCCCCTTTTCGATGGAATTGTTTTACCGTTGTGCGGTTAACCTTTAACAACTGCCCCGGAACGGATGCAACGGGTGCAGACTTTCATGGTCTGGACGCTGCCATTCTTCACCGCCCGAACCTTTTGCAAGTTGGGGTACCATACTTTACGGGTTTTATTATGTGCATGGCTGACGTTGTTGCCGGTTACCGGTTTTTTGCCGCAAATTTCACATGTTCTGGACA
>NZ_AAEW02000050.1 GCF_000167355.1 Desulfuromonas acetoxidans DSM 684 | reverse complement strand
GCAGGCCAGGCTTCCCGCATGTACCGGCAGGAAAAATATCCATCAAACAGATTGATAGGGGCTACTCACTGACAAGCCAATCATTCTTTGATCGTGGTAAGCGTAACTTGCTGACGAATTTTTCCCTTGTTCCCCGACCATCAGTGTTATGTCGAGCCATTCTGTGGCGCGGCGGCACTCTTCTTTATGAAACAGCCAAGCCAGGTGGAAATAATCAACGATATTAATGGCGACCTGGTTAATCTTTATCGGATCGTCCAGCTACACGTCGAGGAGCTGTATAAACAATTTAAGTGGGTGTTGACCAGCCGGGAGAATTGGGATCGCTTGAAACGGACACCCATCGACACCTTAACCGATGTCCAACGTGCGGCCCGTTTTTTTGTATTTGCAGAAGCTGGCTTTCGGAGGAAAGGTTGATGGGCAAACATTCGGCACCTCAACAACATCGCGGCCACGATTCAACTATATGACGATAGAGGATGACCTCGCCGATGCGCATTTCCGTTTGTCACAAACAACGATTGAGCACTTGCCGTGGGACCAAGTTGTCGCCAAATATGATCGTCAACACACGCTTTTTTATTGTGACCCACCATATTGGCAAGTCGAAGGCTATGGCGTTGAATTCGATTGGAAGCATTATGAGCGGCTCCTGGATCTTGCTCGCACGATCAAAGGTAAGATGATCATCAGCATTAATGGCCATCCAGAGATCAGGGAATTATTCGCAGATCTTCCTGTTGTTGAAGTCGATTATCAATACACTGTCGGTGGAGCAGATCAACCAAGTGATTGCGTTGAATTGATCTATGGATCATGGGGAGGATTTGGAACGGAGATTCGCGGCCAGCAGGCAGGATTATTTTGATTTGTCAAATATGCTTTGATTGTGTCAAAAGGAATCTGACGGCGATTTATCGCAATTTTTCGCGCTTATTTTTCGCGACGCGCTTCAAAAAACCGGCTGAACTTCTCCTGAACCTAGATCAACCGACACGGAGTCTGTGTTCGAGATCCGCAACGGACTCGGCTCGCCGCCCTTTAGGTCGACGAATCAAGCAACTCATCAGCACTGGCGTAAAACGTTGATAACAACATTATGTCGCGCTCTATTTTTCCCGTGGCATCGATCAAACGGGCGGGACGGTGCCCGCCCTGCAGTCGTGTGATATTTAGCAGCCCAGCTCTCCCGTTCAGCAGCGCCGAACGTCACGCGCGCACCACGCACCGATATCCTTTGCCAAAGCAATCAGCAGCACAATGTGATTAAAAAACAACAGCGGTGCACTTCCCTAGCCATTATCCCCATCAAGCAGATTTCCAATCGACCCAAGAATTGACCCTTCCCCCTGACTGCCACCTCGTTGCGGTGCCGCCTGCAACATGCGGCCTGCTAGACGTGAGAACGGCAGCGATTGCAGCCAAATTTTTCCCGGCCCTTGCAGTTTGGCAAAAAATAGCCCCTCGCCACCGAACAAAGATGTCTTGATGCCGCCAGCCTGTTGAATATCAAAACTGACCTTGGGCTCATAGGCCACCACACAGCCGGTGTCGACATGCAGCTCTTCTCCGGGTTTGAGTTCGCGCTCGACAATGCTGCCGCCAGCATGGAGAAAGGCCATGCCGTCCCCTTCGAGCTTCTGCATGATGAACCCTTCGCCGCCGAACAGGCCGGTGAGGATGCGCTTTTGCAGATGGAGACCGATGGAAACACCACGCGCCGCACACAAAAAGGCGTCCTTCTGGCAGATCAGGCTGCCGCCCATGGCATCGAGTGCCACGGGTATAATGTTACCGGGGTAGGGAGCACCAAAGGCAACATGGGCTTTGCCATGCCCCTGATGGGTGAACACCGTAGTGAACAGGCTCTCTCCGGTGACCAGTCGTTTGCCGGCTCCGAGCAGTTTTCCCATAAAACCGCCGGTTTGCGGACCACCATCACCAAAGACGGTTTCCATGCTGATGGTGCTGGCCTTGTACATCATGGCCCCGGCCTCGGCAACGGCGCTTTCGCCGGGATCAAGCTCGATTTCGACAAACTGCATTTCAGTGCCGTGGATGGTGAAGTCGATCTCATCAGCACGCCGGTGCGCGGAAGAGGTCAGCGGGCTGGGCGGTGGTGCCACTGTGGTTGGTGCTGCTGCAAGCTCGGCAATCTGGGTGATGGGCAGCCACGTGGAAAAGCCCTCTTTCCAGGCAAAGCCGTTGGGATTGTGGCGTGCCTTTTGCTGGGCTTCTGCCTCGTCAAAAGGACCGTGTTGTTCACCGTTATAACTTAAATACCAGTGGGCCATGGTTGCCTCCTGTCGCTTCAAAACAAGGGGTCGTCGGGAATATTTTGTCGGTAATCAGTGATTTGATAAAGAAAACGCCCCGGAATCGGGGCGTTTTCGTGGTGGGCATGTTTAATGTTTTTCCATCTCTTTTTGCCCTGCTTCGATGTAGGGCTTCGGGTTGATCTCCAACATCGTCAATGACCGTTCGGCATTGCCGTTTTTCGGGTTGCGCAGCAGTGACTGGGCAAAGGCGGCGACCGCTTCATCGGTCTTACCGGCATATTTCAGGGCAACGCCCAAGTTGGCGTAACTCTCTGAAATGGCTTTGGAGTAACGCTCATAATCATTGGGATTGTGTTTATACCAGCGTTCGTAAAAGTCGATGGCCTCTCGCAGAGCCTGCGTAGCGGTTTGCAACTCTTGTGGATCAATGTTAGCCATGTCGATTTGAGTGCGTTCAGTATCCAACTCCTTGCCATAGAGCGCCCAACTCAGGTGAATAACGCCGATATCGTTCATAACGAAACCGTAGTTGATGTAAATATCTTCGCCTTTGTCCGCACCGACATTGGGGTGCTCCATCTCGCGGCGAGCCGCTTCATAATATTCAAGGGCTTCTTTGGGTTTTTTCTCCTTGAGCAGGTTCTGGGCGCTGATCGCGGTCAGGTGAGCATTTTCGTATTTAGGGTCGACTTTCTGGTGCTCAGCCCCGTATTCGCAGTTGCGCAAT
>NZ_AAEW02000049.1 GCF_000167355.1 Desulfuromonas acetoxidans DSM 684 | reverse complement strand
CAATGGGGGCAACGTTGTCAGCAGATTAATCAGTGGCTCGAACCGGAATAAAAATTTCGTTGCCTCTCTTTACATGCATGCAGGAGATGGTACTCTTTTAACAAGCCAAGCTGATGACCTTGACAACTTGTTGGCAAAACAGTTCTCCGTCAGATAGATGCGTATATCAAACATCGTAGAACAAGGACGTACAATCTGGAAGAACAGCAAGAAATAAAGAGTGTTGAACACGGAGAGCAAGCCGTCAAGGTGATCCACGAATACCGACAGGAGGAAGGCAGTATGACAGTCTCTGAGCCACCCGGTCAGGTAGGAGTAACACGCTAGTTGAAACATGTGCCAACGTATTCTACAAACAACAAAAAAATGATTCCCACAGGGGGATCCTGACCGCAACAACAGGTCAGACTTAAACCGAAAAAGCCCCGGCATGAAGATCATTATCATGCTCGGGGCTTTTTATTGTTTTAACCATGACCTGAATACCTCGCAAAGGTATTGCGAGAAGCTGGAAGACCCTATGACTGCCAGGTGCACCTGATCCATCCGAGGAGGCAGTGAACAAAGAGACGGAATTGACGAATGGTGTTACCGAACGGGAAGCCAGCACAATAAAATAACGCCGGCTCGGGGAGGCATCCGAACCGGCGTTACGATGTGTGTTTCAAAGTAGGAAGAAAGGAGAACCAAGGGTTGCCTGCCACAACAACTCTTGATGGTGTTAACTCTAACAAAGCAAATCACCACTCACCACGTTGAGACGCGTAAAAAAGTGATATATGAGCCACAATCAATATCTGTGCGAATGCACAGAACGGCCGGGAGAGGGCATGCTCATGTGGAGTGAGTTGCGATCCCCCTTGTGGCTTGTTACTGCTCTATGTCATTGTTGTAAGAAAAAGTTCTTCAATGTGAGGAAAGTATGGAAACGTTTGAGCACATGGTTCAGTCGATCCTGAGTGATCAGGAGTATTTTGCGCCAGCCTTGTTCGGTTATGCCGACCTGAATGATCCTCTGTTCTCGCGCTTTAAAGAGATTATCGGCGCGGATCACATGACTCCCCATGAAGCCCTGGCTTGTCGTTATGATTCCGCGGCAGTTCAGGGAACGGTGGTCGTATGGATTTTACCTATTGTCAAACCGACGATCCTTGCCAACCGTCAGCAAAAACGTTACCCGGCTCAGCAATGGGCGCACACACGTCATTTTGGGGAACAGGTGAATCAGGAGATTCGGCGTAAGGCGCAGACGTTTTTTTCTGCGCAGGGTGATCAGGCTGTGGCTCCGTTACTGCTAGAGCAATGGCAGGCCGATTACACCACCTGTACCTCCAACTGGTCCGAGCGTCATGCCGCTTTTGTTGCCGGCATGGGCAGTTTTGGATTGAGTGATGCATTTATCAGTGATGTTGGAGTGGCCCACCGTATCGGTAGTGTTATTACCAGCGCGGTTTTGCCTCGTAGCCAGCGCCTCAGTGATAATCCTTATGCCCGGTGTCCCTATCATCACGATGGCAGTTGCGGCGTGTGTATTACACGCTGTCCCGCCCGGGCTATCACCTCTGACGGGCATGATAAACTGGCCTGCCATGACTACACACGTAACGACGTCAACCCGCAATGTAATGAGCGGTTTGGCGTGGATATCTCAGGATGTGGCTTATGTACCACGGCCGTACCCTGTGAGCAGAGACCTCCGCGACTTAAAAGAGCTTGATGGGCCGTTACTTTGAAAAGCTCACTGCCTCAGCACGATTCGTCTATGGAGATATCCAGGCCGGTGGCGCGGCTGAGTTCTTCGAGGGTTGCTTTATCGAGTCCAGTGCAGGATGTTGTGTCCGGCCACTCATCCAGAGTGTTCTGAATCAACTTGTCCAACGTTGCGGCAACAGTCTCTTCACCACGATAAACGGTAAAACCCTGCTGGCGCAGGCGATCAAGGGCTCCCTGGCCAATGCCCGCCAGGGCAATTGCGTCAGGGGAAATGGTGTGTAGGGCTGACAGCACTTTGTCGAGTCCGCCCTGTTGGTCGGCGGTGTGAACCGCAACCTCTTCGTACTCCCGGGTGTCTGTATTGACAATAAGCAACTTGGGGGTCACACCAAAATGGCTGAAAACCCGGCTGTTAAGACCGTTATTTTCAGTAATGGGAAAGCAGAGTTTCATGGTTGGGCTCCTTGGAGACTGGGGAGTTGATCTTCTATGGATTACCATGTAAAAACTGCGCTGGTTTGTCAATGGTCTCGACGTTGTGTATTTGCCGACGCGATTTGAAAAATAAAAAGCGGGAGGGCTGTGGCAGGCCTCCCGCTTTGTTTCATTCACAACAAAAGTGCTAAGTTACTCGCCGCGCTCCGCGCGAATAGCGGCAAGGATTTGTGCGCCGCCTTGTTCCAGTGTCAGGTTTGCCATCTGGTCCCCAAGTTGCTCGGCATCACTGCGGGCACCGGTCAGGACATTTTTGATCAGGGTTTGGCCGTCAAGACTGATCATGCCACCGGTGACTTTAAGCTGATCGTCTCCTTCAAGTTCCGCCATGCAGAAGGCGGGGATACTGCAACCGCCTTTGAGCGTTTTGAGGAAGGCGCGCTCAGCGAGCAGGCGGAATTCCGTATCCGGATGGTTGACGGCTTTGCGGATGGTTTCGCGCTTCTTTGCATCCAGATTTATGGCTGATTCAATGGCGACACTGCCCTGGCCGACAGGTGGAATAAACTGTTCCAACGGCAGGGTTTCGACGATCAGATCATTGTATTCCATACGGTTGACGCCGGCATAGGCCAGTAGAATGGCATCGCATTGGCCGTCATCCATTTTTCCGATCCGGGTCTGCAGGTTGCCGCGCATTTCAATAATATTGAGATGTGGGTAGTATGCTTTAAGGATAGCACGTCGGCGAACAGACGAGGAGCCGATGGTCAGAGGGCGACTGGTGTCGCCCAGACGGATCGACTTGTCGCGGCTGACGACAACATCGTTAACTTTTTCCCGGATGGTAAAGGCGATGATTTCAAAACCTTCAGGCAGTTCCGACTGCATATCTTTAGCGCTGTGCACGGCGATATCGATGTCGCCACTGCGCAGTTGGTCTTCAAGCTCTTCGGTAAACACCCCTTTGCTGCCGATTTTGGCGATGGAGACATCGAGCACTTGGTCTCCGCGGGTGTCGATTTCGACGATCTCGGTGTCCATGCCGGCGTCCTGAAGCAATTGTTCTACATAGTAGGCTTGCCAAAGGGCCAGTTTGCTGCGTCGGGTACCGATTTTAATTTTCGTACTCATAGATTCATCACCTTGGTTAAAATTGATAGCGGCGTAAATTTCGAAGTTGGCGCATTTTTTCAGGTATTATCCACCCTGTCAGGCCGGTTTTCCCGGCCATTTTTTTTCCTCAGGTTTCCCCCTTTTGAATGGGTTTTCCCGCCCAAGATGTGATTCCCTTTTGAGAAACCTTTTTTTTTTTAAGCCCCTCCCTCCATTTAATAAAAAAAATCGTTTAAATCCCCTTCCTAAATAATCCTGCCTTGAACTGGTTCCTCGCTGTGTCCCTCCTCTGTTTTTGCCGGGCCCCGAAATGGTGGGTCTTGTTATAACCCTAAGCCCTTGAATGTGAGGGCCTTGCTCTCTAACCGGTTATTCTCTGGGCCGCGGCTCAAAAACACACAGAGATGGCCCTCTTGCCCACGATTCCAATTATAT
>NZ_AAEW02000048.1 GCF_000167355.1 Desulfuromonas acetoxidans DSM 684 | reverse complement strand
CGCATGAAATCATCCTCCGGNGGGCAACGACCGTGTCGTGGAGATGCGGCTGTCGACCGCCTGTTGATCCAGCGCTGGCACTCCTCCTCCTGAAGCCCAGCAGCCGCCTTTGCCGCAGCCAAAGCCCAATAGGCGGCGGTCAATTTAGCTGCGACAGCTACCTGGGCAGTCATGGCCGCGGTCAGGCTGGTTGTGGCAGCAACCTCGCTGGTGGTCGTGGAGAGGTTTTCTTTCTGGGTCAAACCCAACGCCTTGAGGATCTGGGTGACGATCTGCTGGCTGACGATCTGGGCAAAGGTGCGCTGAATGCCCTGGGCGAATTGATCCCAGTAATCACCGAGCGAATCCAGCTCACCACGTTGGGCATCGAACAGCAGTTGCTCAAAAGCTCCCTGCATGTTTTCCGCTGTACTGTTGGCCATGGCTTCGCCCGCTTCGAAGGCGGTGGCCACATTGTCGGTCCAGTCGTTGATCGCACCTGAAAAACCCTCCTCAAACGTGCCGTTGAGTTCCTGCATTTGTTCCTGCAGTTCCACCAGGGCGTCGCGGGTTGCATTCAGAGCATCGAGCTGGGCATACCAGGCATCGGCATCCGTGGCCCGGTCCATCTCGTTGAGGGTTTCCTGCTGGACATCACGTAACTGGCTGTAGAGTTCCAAGCGACGGGTTAAGGCTTCCTCTTCGCCCATTCCACCGGTGCGTTCGGAGCGGTCCACTTCAGACAGGGAGGCGTTGATTTCATTTTCCCTGGCTGCGGCACGGATCTGCGCCGCCTCGGCGGCTGATTCGCGGCGGATGCGGTTCTTTTCCGCTTCGGCGGCGCGGGTGGCATCAACACTGCTCTGCTCATACTCAGCAGCGGAGAGTCCGGCCTGTTCGAGCAGATCGAGCTGTTCCTTCAGCCACCGATCCGTCGCGGCCAGACGTTGTTCCAGTTCACTGCCGGTCAGATCGGTGATCTGCGCCTCAAACTCGGCCAATGCGGCGGCGCGTTTTTCTGCCGCTTCGGTGGTGATGGCAGTTTTTTTCTGCTCGGCGGCGGCATAGGTGTCGGCCATGCGCTGATCGATCTCGGCAGCCGACAAACCGGCCTTTTCCAGCAAGGCACGTTGCTGTTCCACCCAGGCATCGACCTGGGCCAGACGGGTGGCGATTTCATCACCCTGCATGGCGGTGAGTTCGAGTTCGTAACGGCGCAACGCTTCAGCGCGTTTCTTTGCGGCATCGCTGGCCTTTTTAACCTCTTCAGGATCTTGATCGACAGGCCGCTGCTGATAGTTTGCATCGCTTTTCTGGGTGACCGTACCCTGTTCGTCGACCAGAGTACGGCTGCCAGGCTGGGGCATGGGATAACGGGGCGTTTCTGACTGTAACTTCTCAATGCGGTCAAGAAGTGCGCCCCATTGGGTGAGCTGATTGGTGGCGAGAAACGTGTTGATGAAAGCCCCATCGCCCATCTTGTCATCAACCGCCGTTGTCAACCGCTCAATCTGTTCGAGAAGGTAGGACAACGGCTCGGTGCTTTGCAGTACCGCGTCAAGGGCCGGAAAGCCCATGGTCGCTGTTAACCTGGCCAAACTGCTGAACAGGTCATAAACATCCTCCATGGTCTCACTCAGATCATCTGCCGTCGCCATGAAGTCTTCGTTCCACTTAATTTTTCCGGTGTCGGCATCAATTGAAACGATCTGGTTCGCGACATCCTGCAGGTCGCGTTTGATCCCTTCAAAGATTGGTTCGCCGACCATGGCCGATAACTGCTTAAACAGATCGGCGCTATTCGACCAGACACCGTTCCAGGATTCCTGGCTCTCAATCCCGGCGACGCGGTAGGCGGCCAGTTTCTCCATGAGGAAGTTAAACAAGGCGTCGGCATTACCTTGAAAGGCTGAAACATCGGCATTGGTCAGACCGAGCACCGTGGCCACCCGGCTGGTGCGTGGATTGATGGCTCCGGTGAGAATCGAGCGGGTTTCTTCGCCGAGCATATCGAGGTTAATGCCGATGGCGCCGGCGGCCTGAACCATGGCCGTGGTGAATTGTTCAACCTGGTCACGGTTAAACCCTTTATTCATGGCAACCGGCAAGGTTTCCTGATAGGCGCGAATCAGTTGATCAAGGGTGGCCAGCGTCTGGAAGTTAGCGACCTGGAGCTTTTCGACCATGGCCGCTGAATCCGTTTGAGCAGCACGCAACGCTTCCGATCCGGAAAGCGCTTTTCCGGTGGCCCGATCGATGTACGTGCCTGCGGTCATGTAGGAGGAGGCAATACCCAGACCAGCGGTTTCCAGCTGGGCATTGAAGTCGATAAACAGGGTGTCTACCAGACGGGCAACCTGACGGGCAGCGAGTTCCAGAATAAGAACCTTACCGGCCAGTGCGCTGATATTCCCGCCAAGGCCAAGGATATGCCCGCTGGTGCTGGCCGCCGTCGCACCGAGTTTTTTCAGTTCTCGCTCACTGCGACCAGTATTCTGTGCCTCCTTGTTGGCAGAATTGAGCGAGGCAGTTGCCCGATCAAACGACGCGGACATCTTTGTGCCGAGCTGGGCCGCCGTTTCCGACAGACCGGAGATCTCTTTCTTGATCTCATCGGTTGCCAGCTTGGTGCTTTTTTTTGCCTCAAAGGCGATTTCAACCTTGTTCGCCATACATTCCCCGCTTCAGTTTGCCAAAAATGCCAAGTTTCCGTTTTGTCAGTTCGGGCAGGTGGCGCACACCCTGGGCAGGGCGTCGCCAAACATGCTCCGACATTCTTCAACGTCTTTTCCTTTGCAGTATTCGCCCACATCCTGATCGGTGCGGCTGCGTTGCCCTGGGCCGCTTTCTACCCGTACACCGAAAAAGCTGCACAGACCGATTACCGACTCGCGAAAGATCAGCTCGCGCTTTCGGTAGTCGAGCCATTGTTTGGCGCTGCTAAGGGTGCAGCCCCAGAGCACGGCGTCTCTTCGGCTGTAGTCTCCTCCGCAGAGGAGGATGCAGATACTCTCGATCCAATCGCCTCCAGTGCCGCCATCATCAGGCCGCTGAGCTTGACGATCACCGTCCCCAACTGGCTCAAAATCGAGGCAGCCGGGTTCAAGGTAAAAAAATCGTTGATCACCTCCGTGATCTGTTGCGGCGTGATGCTGAACTCCAGATCAGCGGCGATTCGGGCCAGATCCTTATCACGCAGCGGCGTGTCCTTGGGTGTGAGCAACACAGCAAGGGCACTGTTCAGTTCATCCGATTGCGCCAGTGCGGCCACCAACGCGCCCAGGGCGTTCACCCCGCCGCTGATCTCCATGCCATCCAAAATGGCGTAGAGTTGCCGCCACTGGCCGAGCACCAATTCGCGCTGCTCATAGGTGACACCATCAATCAAATAGGTTTTGATATTCTGCTCCATGCCATCCCCCATTAGCTGAACACCAGGCTGAATTCATCATCACCGCTGGTCATGGCGGCCTGCCACGAGACGTTGAGCGCCTGCTGGCCGTCACGGTCGGTTTCCTGAACGTTGGTTGCCCGCAGACGCGGTACGCTCAGGGCGATCTGGTTGTATTGATCTGCGCCAATCGGGCCGATAGCCATGGCGGCCATGTCGCCGGACTTCCACTTGCCGTAATGGTCATAGATGGACACGCCGACCATTTCCGGGTCAAAGCTGCCGCGCGTATCGCCGTCTGTGATTTCAAAGCTGGCATAGCCGCTGGCTTTGGTCATGTCCTGGCGACCGGCCAGTTTGTTCTGCAGGTCGAGACTGAAACTCGGCAGCGTGGGTGTGAAGCCGCCGACATCAAAGGCCGTACCGAGCAGTTGTGGCGGGACAATATCGTCATAACTTGCTACCAGTTGAGCCGTGTCAGCCACATCATTGTAGGCTCCGGTCAAGCTGCACTGGGATCCTCTCGAGTCGCTTCTCAG
>NZ_AAEW02000047.1 GCF_000167355.1 Desulfuromonas acetoxidans DSM 684 | reverse complement strand
ATCCTGTCGGGGAGTTTTATTTTATTTGTCGTTTATTAGACATGTTTCAACAATGAGGTGGTTATGAAGCGAGGATTCAGATCGATTGTCTTGATGGTGGTATTTCTGGGAGTGTCTTCCCTGGCACTGGCAAGTCAGTGGCCTCAGCTCACGGATCGCTTGGAAAAGTGGCAGGGTGACAAAGAAGTTGTGATGCCCGAGGGGGTGGATCTGTTTGCTGATCCGGCGTTGGCGCCGGTTGTCGAGTTGTTGCTGGAACAAGGGTTCGCCGTGCTTCCAGAGGGGCCATCAGAAAAAGGGTTGACTCTTGAGGTGCGGGAAACCGCCGCCGGGAAGCGGCTGTTGCTCAAACGTGGTTCGGATAATGCCATTGTGGCGATGGAAAAGATTGGTCCAGCGCTGCCGGTCACTGCTACGCCTGAGCCCGTGGTGTTACAGACACCACGCAATACCGCAGCCGTTCATCAAGTAACACCGGTTTCAGCTCCGCAACCCCGTGTTCTTTCCGTGCAGCACCCTCAGCCCGTCATGACACCCGGTGAGCTGATGTTTGAAATTCCCGGCAATCCGGTTCAGGTTGTGAGCTGGGCTGCTGGCGACGGTGTTGAGCTGTATCTTCTCTATCATGACCGTGTTCAGCACTTTCGCAGTCGTGGCAACTATTTTGAGCCTCTGGAATCATTTAAGCCGTCTGTTGATGTGTCACGCGGCTTAAGGCTGACGTGTGGTGACCTGAATGGTGATGGCCAGCCGGAGATTGGTGCGGTATGGAGCGAGGATGTCCATGATGTCTCCGAGGGGACCGACTCCCTGTTGCACAGTTGGGTCCTTTCCACTGTGTCGCTCAAGCCGATCAGTGCTGACTTGAAGGGGTATGTGGATCTTGCCGATAACCAGGGACGCTTACAGCGCCGTGAGAGTTATGCGGCCTTTGCGCCGGAAATCTTGCCGCTGCAGATGAAAAACGGTTCGGTTGTGGTCGGGTCATCGCCGCTGCAGACCACGTCACACCTGTTATATGGAACCGTTGCCTGGCCCAATTCGGAGCAGTCCCTGGTGTGGAATGACGACCAGCGCCTCATGCTCCAGGCCCGTTCAAAGCATCAGCGCATTCCCGGAACCACCCTGTTGACAGATTTTGGTGATTATCAGGGCCCTTATGTGTCGATCCCGTTGAAAAATCCCGAGTATCGGAGTGGTTTTTCGGCAACGGATCAGGTGTTGGCCAAGGAGGTTGTTCTCGCGCGGCGGCTGGTGAAAAGGCACGGCGCTGTTTACACCCTGATTCGTGGTCGTAGCAAAGGATTGCCGCTGGTCGGGGGCGCAAGTGGTGCAGACCGGCTGGTGCGTATTGAACAATCCGGACGCGGATTGCAGGCCCAATATCCGTTTGCCGCGGTTGATGCGTTTATTCTCGACTTTGCCGTGTACGGAGATCCGGCGCAGGCGGTGCTGTTGCTCAATGAAAAAGAGGACGGCAGCGGAACGGCGTATTTACGTTTTCAAAGCCGCCTGTAGTTTGGCAGCAAAGAGCAATAAAAAAGGGGAAGGTCGTGAGCGACCTTCCCCTTTTTTTGTGTATGGAGCTTACGAATTAACCAATCAGCTCTTTGGCTTTGGCAACCACATTGTCGGTGGTAAAGCCGAAGTGATCCATCAGCTGACCACCCGGTGCGCTGGCACCGAAGCCGGTCATACCGACAATTGCGCCATCCAGGCCGATGTAGCGTTCCCAGCCGAATGTAGAAGCCGCTTCCACGGCCAGCCGGGCACGGCAGGCGCTTGGTAGAACTTTTTCTTTGTAAGCGTTATCCTGGTTTTCAAACAACTCCCAGCTGGGCATGGAAACTACACGGACACCAACGCCCTGCTGTTGCAGGGTATCGCGTGCGGCCAGTGCGTGCTGGACCTCGGAGCCGCTGGCCATGAGGATTAATTGTAGATCCCCTTCTTCCACAGCCAGAACATAGGCTCCTTTTTGAACGCCATCCGCTGACGCGTATTGATTGCGATCCAATGTCGGCAGGTTCTGTCGGGTCAGGATCAGCGCTGTGGGGCCCTGGCGGTTGATCAAGGCGGCTTTCCATGCCTGGGCCGTCTCGTTGGCGTCGCAGGGGCGCAGGACCGTCAGGTTGGGGACGCTGCGCAGTCCGCACAGTTGCTCGATGGGTTGATGGGTCGGCCCATCTTCGCCGACACCGATGGAGTCGTGGGTCAAAACGTAAACCGGAGCAATGCCCATCAATGCCGCCATACGCATCGGCGGACGCATATAATCAGAGAAGATCATAAAGGTTGCGCCAAACGGCAGCAGGCCGCGGGTGTGACACAGACCGTTGAGAATAGAACCCATGGCATGCTCACGAATGCCGAAATGGATGTTGCGACCGGCAGCTTCGGGGGTAAACGCGTCTTCACCCTTAAGGTGGGTGTTGTTGGACGGAGCCAGATCAGCACTGCCGCCTAGCATCATCGGTAGTCCGGCAGCCAGGGCATTGAGGACCTGGCCACTTGAGGAGCGGGTGGCGGCGCTGGAACCGGCCTCAAAAGCCGGCAGAAGAGCGTCGATCTGCTCTGCAGACAATTCATTGTCGCTGCACCAGTCTGCCAGGGCGGTGTTGGTGGCACATTTCTGTTGGCATTCCTGGTTCCAGGTGGCTTCAAGTTTCTGGCCGCGCTCTTTGAGCTCCGCCATGTGTGTATAGACGCTTTCGGGAACCGTAAAGCTTTGCTCGGGGTCAAATCCGAGGGCCTGCTTGGCCAGAGCCAGTTCGTCGGTGCCGAGGGGAGCGCCATGGGCTGCTGCGGTCCCTTGCTTGTTGGGCGCACCCTGACCGATGTTGGTGCGGGTGATGATCATCGACGGTCGCGGGTCGCGTTTGGCCCGCTCAATGGCGGCATCCACTTCGGCGAGGTTTTCACCCGTGACGCGTTCAACGTGCCAGCCGTAAGACAGGTAGCGCGTTGCCACCTCTTCGCTGAATGCCAGTGAGGTGTCGCCTTCAATGGTGATTTTGTTGTCGAGGTAGAGATACACCAGGTTGCCGAGTTTGAGATGGCCGGCCAGAGAGGCGGCTTCGGAAGCGACCCCTTCCATTACGTCACCATCAGAGCAGATCGCATAAACAGTGTAGTCAAACAGGTCTTTGTCCAGATTTTTCTGCAGATAGCGAGCACCCATGGCCATGCCGGTACCGACGGCAATGCCTTGACCGAGCGGGCCGGTGGTGGTTTCGACGCCGGGGGTGTGGCCGAATTCCGGGTGTCCCGGAGTTTTACTGCCGAACTGGCGGAAATTTTTCAGGTCATCCAGGCTGATGTCGTAGCCGGACAGGTGCAGTGTGCTGTACAGCAACATCGAAGCGTGACCGCAGGACAGGATAAAACGGTCGCGGCCCGGCCAGTCTGGATTTGCTGGATTGTGGCGCAGATGGCGGGTGTAGATCAAATAAGCCAGAGGAGCCCCTTCCATCGGGGTTCCGGGGTGACCGGAGTTGGCTTTTTCAACGGCGTCAGCCGAAAGCAGACGGATGGTGTCAATGGTTTGCTTGGCAAGTACGGGATCAAACGTTTCAGCGTGCATGTGCGTGGGCTCCTTTGGAGGTGAATATTTTTTGGAGCCTAATTCAAGCAGGAATGGGGGCATTTTGCAAGATGAGATCGTCCTAAACCGGCTCATCTAAAAGAAAAAGTTGACAGAGACGTTTGGGTGAGGTGTGTGTCGGGTGCGATGAACACTTCCAGTCTGCCCGGTTGATGACGGGCAGACTGAAGGGAAATTAAACGGTTAGGACGCCAGGTAGGCGTTGATACTCTCCGCAATGGTTTCAAAAATCTTGAGTAAATTTCCTCTTCGAACGCGCCTCAAGCTAAGTGTGATGCCGGAAAACGCTTGACTCCGGTTGTTTGTAAAAGAGAGCGTGGAGTGGCGAACCCACGCCAGATTGCCCTGCTCGCAGGCCCAACAGGTTAGTAAACAAAACGTTTGTCCGCAAAGGGTCCCGGGTTTGGCGAACCAGTTTCTTTCCAACAATGGGTACCGAACCTTGGGTCCGTTTTGTCCCAAATCTTGCCAGCCTTTCTGGGGCTGTTTTGTTTCAAGGGACCGTTTTTGCCGGGTCTCAAATAGGCCCCACACCCTCATTATAAAAAAACCCCCCCCCCCGTTTGGGTTACACCAATTGAAACTTTTTTGAACATGCCCACGTGTGAACAACAACTTTCCTCTTCTTATAGGTATAAAATACTCCTAATAATAGGCGCAAAATTAATTGTGGTGAAAAGAAGACTTTTCCTTCTGTTAAACCCCCCCTTGGGATGCCCC
>NZ_AAEW02000046.1 GCF_000167355.1 Desulfuromonas acetoxidans DSM 684 | reverse complement strand
TCAACAATTAAAACGAAGCAATAACGTTATCACTGACAATAATCAAACAAGGAGAATGAACATGAGTGTACTGGTTGCACAACAAGCCCCCGAATTCACCGCCCCCGCAGTTATGGCTGATGGCACGATCAATCCCGAATTCAAACTGAGCGACCTCAAAGGAAAATATGTAGTTCTGTTTTTCTGGCCAATGGACTTCACCTTTGTCTGCCCGTCTGAAATCATTGCCCACAACCATCGTGTAAATCAGCTTAAAGAGCGTGGCGTTGAAATTGTCGGCATCTCCATTGACTCCCAGTTCACCCATCTGGCATGGCGCAACACCGCTGTTGAAGATGGCGGCATTGGTCCGGTTGAGTTCCCAATGGTCGCGGATGTCAAGCATGAGATCTGCCAAGCGTACGGCATTGAACATCCTCAGGCCGGGGTAGCCATGCGCGCTTCCTTTATCATTGATCAGAACGGTATGGTTCAGCACCAGGTGGTAAACAACTTGCCCCTGGGCCGCAATATCGACGAAATGGTGCGCATGATTGATGCTCTGCAGTTCTTTGAACAATATGGTGAAGTCTGCCCGGCAGGCTGGAACAAGGGCGACGCCGGCATGAAAGCCTCTCCGGAAGGTGTTGCTGAATATCTGAGCGAGCACGCAGAAAAACTGTAACAAGACTCTCCCCCACCCTGCAGCACAAAAAAATCCCGCTTTTTTAAGCGGGATTTTTTTTGCCTGTTGCCAAACAGTCTCGTCGAGCCCAAGGATGGGCGAACCAAAAACAAGAAAAGGTTTAACACCTTGTTTTTGGAGTAAAGCAAAACCGCGTTTTTGCGTAACGGTCATGACAAAATCCATGGACAAATTTTGTCACCAAGCTGAATCCCGCTTTTTTAAGCGGGATTTTTTATGCCTGAAACATCGGTGCGGATCCACTGCACCGCCACCAACGAAATACCGCTCATAATGGAGCCGGCAATAAACGGAATGGAATAGTCAATCATCCATAACGCGCCACCAATCACCGGCATCACCACTGCGGCAACATGGTTAATGGTAAAACCGACGGCCATACTCGGAGCCACATCGCGTGGGTCGGCGACCTTTTGGAAATAGGTGCGGATGGCCATGGCAAAAGAAAACAGGATATGGTCAATGACATAAAGCCCCATCACCACCCACAACGAATCGGCCCAGGCATAGCCAAGAAACACCGCGATCAGGCTGCCATACTCCAGCGACAGGACCTTGCGTTCGCCAAAGCGGACAATCGCGCGACCAATCATGGGACTGACAAAGTAATTAATCAGGTTATTAACCACGAACAGCGCAGCAACCTGCGTCACACTGCAATCAAACTCCTTGACCAGCAGGAAGACTGAAAAGGCGATAAAAATCTGCCGCCGCGCACCAGCCATACAGGTGAGAAAGTAAAACAGAAAGTATTTGCGACGGAACACCATCCTCTGGCGCTGTGGCACCACGTCGGCACTGGACGGATTTTGACACAGTCCCCACAAACCGACTAAAGCGACGGCCACCCCGATGAGAATAAAAATTGTCTGATACTCAAGGAACAAGCCGAGGACGAAAACTGTCAGTCCCATGGCAATATTCACCGCAGATGTCAGACTTTTCAAGCGGCCGAAGATCAACGGTGATGTATGGATATCAAAATACTGCAGGGTCAACGATTGATTGGTGGTCTCATAGTAATGGAAACCAAAACTGATCACCAAAGTGGAAAAGATCAGCCCGCCATAGCTGGGTAAAAAACCGGTAACCACACTGCCCACACCAACCACAACGACGGACAATGCCGCCAGACGATGTTCACTGATCACCAGCAGCACATAAACAACGAGCAGGGCCAGCAACCCGGGAATCTCCCGCACAGAGCCGATCACACCCACCTGCTGACCGTTCAACCCGGCCACATCAACAGCAAAGTTGTTAAAGAGAATCATCCAGGTTTGCAAGCCCATGCTGGAAGCAATGGTCAGCAAAATAAGAAATTTCAACATGGCCGGTTGGCCAAAATCGGACTTGATCATGATGACTCACTTATTCTCTGAATAACAACCTTGCCGAGTCCCCACAGAAAAGGAGCCTCGGCTTTGACCACCCGTCTCTGGTCATCGCACCACACGGTGAGTGAGGTGCTGTTTCCCGGTAGACGACCATCGGCAGAGGTAATTCGGCACCGCCAGAGAACGCCTGGAGATGCAGCACGCTCCAGTGATTCAACGCCTTCAACCTGAACCACAATACGCCCCATCCCCTGCAGGGTAAAAAAAGGATAGCGATACTCTTGTGCAACCCGCAAGGGCCCGTCTTGATGTTGAAAAGCATAAAGAACACTGAGGAAATCGCCGTAACAGTTCGCAGGGATTTGAAACTTGCGCGTTTCGACGACCTCGCCGCCCCAATGGCGTCGTGCGGTAACGCGACCCTCTTCATCAAACAGCGTTGACCAGCCGTATTGAATCCGCCGGCCACGTGAATCGATATGGGTTGACTGGCGATGCGACAACGTGACAACACGCCCATCGCTGTCATATTGAATCATGGAGGTGTAACACTGCTGACGATTTCCATCCAACAACGCCATCATCCCCAATGCATCACCCGCCAGTTCAATCTGCATCCGCTGTCCATCAAGAGTGCATGTTTCCAGCGACAGTTCTCCCAAGGTTCCAAGCAAAAAGTGCTGACATCGATACCGCTCTACCAGGGTGGCGTCACCAGCTGCGAAAGCTTGAGAACAAGCAACAATCCAAACAACGACAAGAAGAGAGCGCAGAAGACTCATCGCAACGTCATGGCGACGATAAACAGAACATAGGAAACGACCAAAACAGCCCCTTTCCAACGGCCAATCACATGGCGATGCCAGCATAACGGCACCAGGGCAACACTGAACAGCATCACCACCGGCAACTCAAGGCGCAGGATCGACGGTTCAACCGCAATCGGTTGAAATATTGGACAAACACCCAACACAAAAAGGATATTGAAAATATTACTACCGATCACATTGCCGATACTGATATCCATCTCCCCTTTGGCGGCACTCATCAATGACGCCGCCAACTCGGGCAGACTCGTTCCGAGAGCCACAATGGTCATGCCGATGAACAGCTCAGACAACCCAATGGATCGCGCGATGATCACGGCAGAGCTAACCATCCAATTCGCACCAACACCAAGACCGACAATTCCGCCGACGACATAGAGCACATCGCGTCCGCGATGACTGACTTCGGTTTCTACCAAAGATTCCGGCGCTTCAGGGTTCAGTCCGGCCTGCCGTGCGAAACGCAGACAGTAGCCAATAAACAATGCCAATAAAACCAGCAGAATCACACCATCGGCACGGTTCAAGCCACCATCCACACACAGTCCATATAGAACCGACGTGGCAACGATCATAATGGGCAACTCACGCCACAACAAGCCACGCGGAACGTTCAGTGGCATCAACAGTGCCGAAGTCCCAAGAATCAAACCAATATTGGCAATATTTGACCCGACAATGTTTCCGACAGCAATATCTGACGAGCCTTTTCCCACTGCAAGCAAAGACACCATCATTTCCGGCATGCTGGTGGCAAAGGACACAATCGTCATACCAATAATCAGCGGACGAACGCCAAATGACAATGCCAGACGAGAACTGCCGTCAACCAAAAAGTCTGCACCGTAATAGAGCAAAACCAGCCCGACGAAAAACAAAACAATTGTAAAAGTCATGAATAAACCTCAGAAAAACCGATGACGGGACAGAAAGACTAACGCCTTAGCAACGCTGAAAACGATACGCACAACCTCTTGAAAAGGCAAGAGAAATAGATTTTTTAGTCTTGACGAAAAAACCTTTTTCCATCTATATTCATATATTCAATTTTTAGCGCCACCATCTGGTGGCATACTCTGTGGAATAGCTGGAAGGATTGAAGCATGAAACCTGTTGTTTTTGACAAAGACCAAAATTACGATCGGGAAGCTGAAATCCTCAAGGTTCTCGGTCATCCGATTCGTCTGAAAATTATTGCCGGGCTGATCTCCGAGGCCTGTAATGTCAAAAAAATCTGGGAGTGTCTGCAATTACCACAGGCGACAGTCTCCCAACACCTGGCCCTGCTAAAGAACAAAGGGATTATTGAAGGGCAACGAGACGGCGTTGAAGTCTATTACCACGTCGTTTCCGAACAGGCCCGACAGATTGTTCAATGCCTGTTTACCATTGAAGGCTGTGGTGGGAGAAAAAACGACTGATAATTTTCATATTCGGCCACAATGAACATCCGTTTTGTTGTGGCCGGTTTTACACTGCCTGTTCATCCCCGCCAAATCCCTGTTCACCCTACCGGATCTCCCTTATTGCAGTCTCATGCTATTTTGTCCACCGCCTGGAACTGTGCTACACTTTGTACATAAATTGACTATAACGAAAGGAACTGACAATGGAGCTATTTGATGCCATTTGTCTGCGCCACAGCTATCGTGGACCTATGGAACCCACCCCGGTTCCACGAGAGGATTTAGAACGCATTGTTGGAGCAGGAATTCGCGCCCCCTCAGGAAAAAATGCTCAAACAACACAATTCATCATCATTGACGATCAAGAGGTCCTAAGCGTCTTACAGGGCTTACATCCGGCCAATAAAGCCATGCAGCAAGCACCGGCAATGATTGCATGCATCATCGACACGCAACCGGATAAGATCTACGAAGGATACGACTTTCAACTGGAAGATTGTGCTGCGGCAACAGAAAATATGCTGTTAGCAATTACAGCCCTTGGCTATGCCAGTGTTTGGATTGATGGCTGGTTGCGCGTTGAAGGGCGCGCTGAGACTGTCGCCTCCCTTCTTCATCTCCCCGCAGGAAAAAAAGTGCAGATTTTGCTGCCCGTTGGCCGCCCCAAAGAACAATGGGACCAAAAAGAACGACGTCCGTTTTCGACACGTGTCAGTTATAATCGCTACCCCCAACCCCAGGAGCCACTATGAAACGCAGATTTCTTATTGTCTTATGCAGCGTCTTGCTGCTTGCTTTCACCCAATCGGCATGGTCAACAGAAGCCACCTGGCTGGAAAACATTGACCAGGCAAAAGCCATCGCCCAGAAAGACAACAAAACCATCTTTATCAACTTTAGCGGCTCTGACTGGTGTCACTGGTGCATCAAGCTGGATAAAGACATCCTCAGCAAGCAGGAGTTCATCGATTACGCCGAAAAGAATCTGGTGTTGCTGAAAGTCGATTTCCCTAAGAGGACTCGGCAAAGCAAGGAACTGGTTGCCCACAATGAAGCTTTAGCCCGTAAATACAATGTCCGCGGATTTCCAACGGTCGTGCTGCTGAATTCACAAGGCAAACAGGTGGGTGTCACGGGTTATCGCTACGGCAGCGTTGCCGATTACATTGATCACCTTCAAACCCTGATCACGCAATAACGACAGCAACATAAATAGGCACAAAAAAAGAGGAGTGATGAAATCACTCCTCTTTTTTTATAATGGCGGGGCTGACGGGACTCGAACCCGCGACCTCCGGCGTGACAGGCCGGCGTTGTAACCGACTCTACTACAGCCCCTGATTATGGTGGGCGAAACAGGGCTCGAACCTGTGACCCTCGGTGTGTAAGACCGATGCTCTCCCAGCTGAGCTATTCGCCCATAGTGTTTTCTATTATCGAATGGCGGGGCTGACGGGACTCGAACCCGCGACCTCCGGCGTACAGGCCGGCGTGTAACCGACTCTACTACAGCCCCAACTGGACCGAGCTCATTCTCGACCGCACCCC
>NZ_AAEW02000045.1 GCF_000167355.1 Desulfuromonas acetoxidans DSM 684 | reverse complement strand
TAATGGTCGTACCTGATACGCCGACCATGGGGCCGAATTCGCGCTGACTGATATTGGCGTCGGCCAAGCAACTTTTTGAGATAGATTTCTTGCACGGGGCGGTCCCACCCGTGGGGGTTGGTTTGATTTCGGTCTGCCCATTGCTGTCTCCCTGTCGTTTTCCTAATCAATTAAAGCGCCGGTTTCCTTGGCGTAGAACATATAGACTTCAACTCGTTTTTTTTTCTGCTCTATATGCTCCCGCCCCAAGCTCTGGGGGATAAAGTTCTCATGCTCAAGCATTTCCAGTGTTGCCGTTAACTGATCGGATTCGTTTCTGATGTCCTCAGCATTAGTCGTTGTTCCACCAGGTCTGCCATCGGTAAGGCCAAAGCGGAGGGCTTTTGTCGCTGCTTGTTGAATTTCAGCAGCCTCCTCAATGAGAACTGTCAATAAATGTTCAACTCTATTCATTACCCACTCCTCTACAGTGCCTGAGCCTGATCGGCATCCATATCGCGCCACTCCTGGTCGGCGCAGATTGCTTTGATCACCTCGTCGGCACGGTTAATTTCGATACTGGTTCCAAAGGTTGCTTTGAGTTCTTTGTTTAACGCCGGTTCAATGCGGCCTGCGGCATCGCGCAGTTTCTTTAAAAACTCGCTGATCGGCATATTTTGCGCGACCAGATCGCGGCCCACTTCCATGGGGGTGCCGCGTTTCGGCATGGTGGTGAGGTTGCCGAGTTTGGCGGCTTGGTGGCCATGCACAACCAGGGTGCCGCCAAAGGGGATGTCGCCTTTTTTCTTCTCTTCGCCAAAAGCCAGGTTGTCGTTGACCTTGCGGGCTTTCTGGGTGGCGGTTTCTGGCTGGGCGTGGTATTCGACGCCGATCTCGGCGGCAGTAACCTGGAATCCGTTTGCGTCGATGGCGACCGGATTGACCAGATATTCCTCTTCGTTCCACACCACGGCGATCTGCGGCAGCAGCATGGGGCGGCGGCGAATGGTGACTTTGACCCGTGGCCGGATGCCGGGGATGTGCTTGAGCGGGTAGCAGACGGTATCAATGGTGATGGTGTTATCCTGGGCCACGGTGCGCTCAAACTCTGGTTCGCGGTACACCAGTTGCAACACCTCATCGCTGGGGCATTCGCGCAATTGCTCGGGCGTGATCTTCAGCCAGCATTGGGTGCGGGTCATCTTGTGGCGGGTGTGGATGCGTGAGCCGTTGAAGTGGATCATCCAATCCCGTGCCCAGGCATTGAGTTCGTCAATGGTGTAGGCCGGTTCAAGGTGCAGGGTGCATTCAAAGTCACGTTCGACGATGTTCTGCGCCCCTTCGGCACTGCCTTGGCGGCGCGGGTTGTGCGGCATATTTTTTGGGATCTCAATGTCCAACGCTTCGAGCATGGCCAAAATGCCCTTGGCAATGTTGGCGCTACCGGCGTCCATGAGCAGGAAAAACGGCACCCCGCGAAACGGAAACTGATCGTGACCAAGGCCGTGCCAAGCGCTGGAGAGAAAATCGAAGGTAATGCTCTGGCTTTCACCGGCAGCCACGTAGTATTTGACGAAGATCGTGCCGCTGCAATGATCGACGAGGACCATGCGGATCAGGCGTTGCTTGATCTTGGCGAAGTTCTTTGGCTTCTTTTCGCGGAAGTCGCGTTCATCAAGGATCGCCAGCCCTTTGCCTTTTTTGAGGTAATACTGAATGCAGATGGAGGCATCGAAAATATGGCAATGGTTGGGGTGATTGCTTTTCATGCGGATGCTGGGCGTGTCGGAATCAAGCGCGGCTTTGTTCATGCCCCGTTCTTTCAAAATGGCCTGCAAACGGGATTCTGAGATCTGACCGGCTTCGATAACATGGTTGTCGATGGCCATCTCCAGAGCTCTTCTCACCGTCATAATCACGCCTTTTTTCCCTTGGCGGGCGGTGCTTTGCATCAGGCTGCTGACAAAGTGAATTTGATATTCGCTCAACTCGCTTTTCAGCATCCCTTTGTCCTCCCGTTTTTTCCGGCCTGATTCGAACCCACACTCTTTGGCAGCCCGATACAGGGCATCGCGTGATTTGCCGGTCACGGCCTGATATTCGGCGATGATCTTCCCCCGTTCACCGTGTCCGGCCTGTTTCAGGCGGGCTGTCATTTCCCGTTTCCATTCCATGGCATCGCCCCCTATACGCTCTGCAAGTGGGGAACTTTTTGTTCTGGATTTTCCTCTTCAAACTCGGCGATCAGTGCGTCGCTATCCCACGTTTTACCGTCGGACTCATACAGGGTTTCTGCGGCATCGTGGTAGGCGGTGGCGACGCGCTTGAAATACCCAAGGGTTTCCACCAGTTCGGCTTTCATGCGCTCGGTGAGTTCCGCATCGAGTGCGCCATCGTCTACGCTGTATTTTCCGAGAATATCATCCACGACCATCTTGTCGGCGGCGAGCTGCTTGAGGAAGGCTTCCTCACCTGGGGCAAAGCCCTGTTTCTTGGCACGGGATTCGTGCTTCGCCAGCTCTTTTTCTTGCCGGTTAATCACGTCTTCTTTGCTTTTGAGAATGCGATCTTTGGCTTTAAGGGCGGCTTGTGTCTCTTCAGCTTCTTGCGTTTTGGCGTCGAGCACGGTTTCGATGGCTGCTTGTAGTTCTTCGGCGTGGTCATCATCCAGGGGAATCGTTTCACCGCCGATGGTCAGGGTCTGGGCTTCGATCTGGACGCTGCCGTCGCTTGAAAGCTGGCGGAGTTTGCGCAGATCTCGATAGCCAACCTGTAATTGGCAACACGTTTCCAAAAAATCTTCACCAAATGTGGTCAGGTTCAAAAGATCTTCGTCAATCTTACGTCTTGATAAACCCGTGTATTCACAGAATTTATCCCACGTACCTATACCTGGAAGGTCTTTATATATCTTTGACTCTTTTATTTGCTTGAGATAGACCAAACTGGCAACGTTGCCAAATTTCGCCATAAGCTGATTAGCCTGTACCCTGCCAATTACTTCATGACATTGAGCAATCAATGCTTCACGCTGTGCCTGATCATTGACCGCAGCAGCTTCCTGTCTCTTTTCCATATCAACCACCTCAAGGGCGGCTGTTGTCTGATTTTGAACATCTTGCTTTGACATTTCGTTTCCCTTCGCCTATGCGGTTAAATCAGCTCTTATCCCCGCGCTACGCTGTTAAATCCCGAGCACAAATACGTTCCATCGGCGGCATAACAGGCAATGCGCTTCATGTTTTCAGCGGGATCGATAAACACCACGACTTCCTGTCCAATGAAACCTTGCAATGCGGCGCTGGTATAGCGTCGGCCATTCACATTGACATTGCCGCCGCGCTCGACCCTGCGGTGATTGGCCAGGCCACTTTCATTGCAAAACTTCTTAAACCAAACGGCTTTCATAACGTCCTCCTTTTTTTTAGGCGTCCAGAGTCGCCAGCGTATCCCGGCAGTTCGCCATGGTGCTTTCCACCTGGCTCTTATATTTCGCCCACAGCAGCGCCGCCCCCATGCCGAGTTTGTAGTGTTCACCGACCAGCTCAACAAAGCCGATCTCGATCAGCGTGGCCAGGTGGCACATCACGGTGCCGTTGGCGATATCCAGAGCGCGGCTGATTTCTTGACCGCTGACTGGCTTTTTCTGCTCGGCCAGAAACTTCAAGACTTTTCCCGTCACCTTGACGGCATTAATTGTTTTGTAGGTGGCCATAAAAAAATCCTTTAAATGATGCTACAGCCGCTCTGGGCTAATAGCTGTTGAGCTTTCCAGCGTTCGTCTTCATCTAAATCTTTAAGATAAGGGGTGAAGATTTCTCGGCGTTGCTTCATCGACATTCCACCCAAGGCGTTCGACAATTTTTTATAGTGATTAATTGCCTCAACTAACCAATCCTGTTCAGTTTTCATCAATTTCCCTCCAGCGGCATACGCCGCAGTATGAATGCAACAGTCCAGATCAGACCGACTCCGAAGAGATTCAACCAGGGGAATAGCGGCCCATCCGATCCGGCCAGCGAGATCCCGCCAATCAGTAAAAATGCGGCGAAGAAACGCATCATGAGAAAGTTCCTTTCAAGCGCCGCTTGGCGCGACTCAGTGTCATTGTCGCCTCGTCGATAATCCCCAGCGCGGCCAGCTTGGCCTCTTCTTGCGTCACGACCTGGCCATGCACACTTGAGGCTAAAACCTTGGTTGGAGCCAGGGAGTCGCAGACAACCTGGATAGCGTAAAGAAGGTAGGCATCAATGGGGTATTCAGCGGGTTTCGCCGCATAGGCATTAAGCATGTCAACGGTGATCGGCTTGCGACATTGCTTCTCTTTGTAGCGCTCCTCTGTGCGCTTCAAATAGGCGTTCACCCCGTCGCAGATCTGCTCACGGCTCAAACCGGACTCACGCTGTGCCTGCTTAATGGAAACGGCGAACATCATATTGATCTCATCCTCGTTTTCCGGGCCGTTGGCCGGGAGAACAATCACCGACGACGCCATATCAACCTTTTGCTGGACGTAGTTGTCGACCTTGGCGGCAAAATCGAGCACGCCTTGCGCTGGGTCTATTTCGTGTTTTTTCTTTGACATGGTTTTGCCTCCTTTCTTGTCTAAACAAAACTGATCGCTAGAGATTGAATTCCGCTCCTGGCCCGATACGCTTTTTACAAACACTCAAAACACAGGAGGCACATCATGAGTTCTGACATGTACCCGACACGCTCCGGCGATACGTTGAACAAAATGGCACTTTACGAAATTTGCCGGGATTCCCGATCCATCACGATCCAAGTGCGCTTTTGCCTGATTGGCGAAAAGCCTGGAACCTACAGCGCGATTCCCCTGATCAAAGACGACTACGCTAATAGCGAATTTTGGGGGGCCGGTGACACCGAACAAGCGGCGCTGCGTGACTGTTTGGCTAAGATTCAACATCTGTCGGTTCAACAGCTGAATGCTCTCCACTCATAGTTTTGACAAACCAGGCTTCCCGAGCGGCTTTCTTGCGCTGGTGGCGACAAAAACAACAGTTGCAATCTTCGCTAAACTCAACGCCAAACTGAGCGGTCAATGTCTGTTTTAGGGCATTAAGTTCGTGTTCCAGGTTGTTAATTCTTTGGAGGTGAACGTGCAGTTCTTTATTTGTTTGGTCATCCATAACAACCTCATTTTCAAAACTGTTTTGACGTTAGTTGGCGGTTGCGATATAAACACTGTTAATAATTGTTTAGACTTAGCTGGCTGCGCGATGCTCAACAGGTTGAACACGTGGCCCCGGACCAGACGCCGGATAACGATCAGGAAAGACCTCTTCAACCGGGTACCCGATCTCTGACGCAATTTGCCGCTGGACGCGATCAGAGACGACATTGCCTTTAATAACGCGGTTCACGTGGCTACGGGAGACTTCGCAAATACGCGCAATATCAGCCTGCAGACAGTTTTTTCGCATGAGGGCAATTTTGATTTCCAAGGGGGTTTGAGGTGTGCTGTTTTGTCCATCCATAGCAAATCTCCTTTAATAAAAAACTGACTAGTTGCGCCATATTGGCGCGTCAAATTGTTAACTTGAAAACAACAATAGTACCCTTTTAGGCACTATTCAAGAAAAAAGTTCCCTATAGGTTACTTTTCTGCGAAAGATACTAATTTTATGGACTTTTCAGGCAGGCTTAAATTGTTAATTCCTGAAACTGGGCTTACAAGAGATCAGTTCGCTGATAAATCAGGTAAGAGCAGAAATCAAATATTTAAGTATTTAAAAGGCGACGCTTTGCCTACTGCCGACTTCTTTGCGGCAATAAAAAAGGAATTTCCCTGGGTAAATATTGAATGGTTAATAACAGGTGACGGGGAAATGATGTCGACTGGAAAAAGGACTCCAGAAGCTGGTAATTCACAAATTTTACACGGAAACGGAAACATTCAGATCGGCGGCAGCAGGAATGGAAATGTCGAGGTTGGCAAGGTATCTCACAGAGTAAGATATAAAGAAACCGATAGTGGAATGATTCTCACTGACGACCTTGAAAATACGCTACAGGAGTACGTTTCCGAAAAAATAGCAAAAGAGATCATCAAAAAATTGTCTAAATAATATGCAATGAAATGATGGGGCGGTGACAGAATGAATATCGGCCAGGATCTAAGAGGAAACGACAACCTGCAAGTTGCTGGTGATCTGAACATAAATCTGATATCTGAAAGTAGTACCAGCATCCAGCGGTTATTATATCTATTGCTATCCTGTGGCCTGATTGCCACCACACTTCCCAACTCAACCACAAATCAAATCGCATGTGTGATCGTCCTGACATGCGCGATCATTATTTTCTGCCTTACCATCTTGAAATCTGACAATCTGGTTTATCGGCGCAAACTAGCCGCATCGGCTATGCTTATTCTCTCTCTGGCTAGCGGTTGTAGCGGGCCAATCCTGGCGCAAATTCAAGATCCAAAGTTGACTGATTTAACCACTGAATACAAATCAGGAACAGCTGAAGGTTTTGGAATTTTCGGTTTCGGCATGGAAAATATAAACATTGAAGCAGCAGCGGATTATGGTGGGATTGATAAAATATATTTCGTCGATACATCGCGCAGTTTTGGCCTGATCAGCTACGCGAAAATTACAGTATTTGGCAAATAACAGGGGGGCAAGATGTCAGAAGAAAAACAAAGTAATATCCATTATTTTTACCTTTTCATGCTTTTCATCATGCTAATTTTCTTTGCCATCTCCAGTCCTATTGAAAAAGAAGATAAAAAGATAACGCCGGAAAAAAGAACAAGCACAGCGACAAAGCCCCCCAAAAACAACAGTACAGACATTAGCTTTATAATGGATTCGCAAAAAGCAAAAAAAGGTAAAAAGCTACTCCACGATATTCTCATTGCTCACAATATCGTCGATCAATTTTATTACGAGCCTTACCTTTTTGGCGAAGGGACGGCAAACCCAAAATTAAACATCTCGCTTCCTGTTGGAGTATGGGCCAATCTGACAACAGATCAGCAAGCTGCGCTTGAAGCGTATGTTTCCAGCGAAATAATCACGGTCTGGCGGACCCCTTTCAAATATTCCGTAGTCAAAGCAAACTCCCCCGCAGCCATTATTACTAAAAAAAATGTAAAAAACATGTATTTCTATGACTGGGAAATAATTGAAGGAAAAATAACAAATAACGGCAGGGATATCTTGCACGAAAAAACAATTTCAACCGGCGAAAAATGGCAAGACAAAGACTTATCAAAATACTTTTGAAAATAACGCGAAAAATAATCTCTTCAAGGCAAACGTAAATCAACGTAAACCACAATTATCGTAATAATGGTCTGTCAGTTATCGTGCCCCCCCTCACGAATTCTTCAAATTTGAGCGGCCGGTTATCCAGCGCCGACGGTAAACGAACCCGTCGCCAAGTATTTAGGTGAGTCACCGAATACAGTAGTAGCAGCCCGTATCCCCCGCCTT
>NZ_AAEW02000044.1 GCF_000167355.1 Desulfuromonas acetoxidans DSM 684 | reverse complement strand
TCGCCGAAAGGGGATTCGGCCGATTGAAGGTGGTGGCCAAAAGATAGTCAAGGATTCAATTCGAATTGCCCTTAAAAAGGTTAGTGACGATCTGAATGACGTGCTGATGCGTTTTCAGGCTGCGGGCACACAAATCGCCTCCGGTGGGGTCAAGTTTCCAACAGCAGTCAAACGCTGTCTGAAGGAGCAACGATTCGGGCCAGTTCTCTTGAGGAGATTTCAGCATCCATGAATGAGTTGGCGTCTCAGACAAACGCAAGCGCTGATAATGCAAAACAGGCGAATCAGTTGGCGACACAGGCAAAAGGTGCAGCCGATAGCGGTAGTCAGCAAATGCGCCAGATGGTGTCGGCCATGGCCGATATCAATGAGTCGGGACTCAATATTTCGAAAATCATCAAAGTGATTGATGAGATTGCTTTCCAGACGAATCTGCTTGCCTTGAATGCTGCGGTTGAAGCTGCTCGGGCTGGACAACATGGAAAAGGATTTGCTGTTGTTGCTGAAGAGGTTCGCAATCTTGCGGCACGGAGTGCCAAAGCTGCTCAGGAAACTGCGGCTCTGATTGAAACTTCAGTGAATAAAGCGGAACATGGTGCTGAAATCGCTGACAATACGTCAGAGGCGTTTAATGCCATTGTAGAAGAAATTCAGAAAGTGAGTGATCTTGTTGCTGAAATATCCGCTGCAACGAGTGAACAAGCTCAAGGTTTCTCCCAGGTGAATGACGGGATTGCTAAAATTGATGAGGTTACTCAGCAGAATACGGCCAGTGCTGAAGAGGGCGCTGCAGCTGCAGAACAACTGTCCAGCCAGGCTGAACAACTCGCCGAAATTTTGACCCGCTTTCGCTTGAAACAGAAAATGACCCAAAGTTCTCCTTTGCCAAAAATGCCTGCACCAGTTAAAATGACTTCATCCACAAAGGATGATGATCAGTGGGGGCATTCTCCGCAGGACAGTGCTCCGGTTCAAATTGCTTTGGATGATGATGACTTTGGCAAGTATTAAGTACTGAGAGGGTATGACGTTCCATGCAGGATTATTCTGAAATTATTGGTGAAGTGGGTGATCTTCCGCCGATGCCCATTGTCGCAGTCAAGGTTCTGGAGCTTCTTCAGGATCCCGATACATCAGTGAAAAAATTGGCGGAAACGATTTCATTGGATTCTGCTGTTTCAGCCCGAATGCTCAAAATTGCCAATTCGGCCATGTATGGTTTGTCGCGACAGGTGACAACGTTGCAGAACGCCTTGGTTATCTTGGGTGAGCGTACGGTTCGGAGCCTGGTTCTCGCTTCCAGTATGAGTAGTGTTAATAAATCCTTTGGGCTTCTTGAAAAAATGTTGTGGGAAGAGTCTATTGGTTGTGCTTTGGCGGCACGGTATTTCAGTAGCAAGCTCGACCATGTTAATGGAGAAGAAGCTTTTATGGCCGGATTGTTCAGCAATCTGGGGAAAATTGTTCGGAACAATAATGATTCTGAACGTTACCAGGAGCTCGTTGAAGCGGTTTACAATGGTGCCGGTGATTACCTGACTTTGGAGCAAGAGGTTTTCTCTAATCCGTATAGTCTGGTTGGAGCGGCCGTTCTTGACTCGTGGAAAATTGCTCCTTTGCTGGTTGAAGTTGTTCATCACCAAATGGATTTTGATCAGGTAGACATTGACAATGATATTGCTGGACTGTCTGCAGTTGTTAATTTATCTTCAGCAGCATGTCAGCGGCTTGGTATCGGACAACGTCAGGAAGATGATGAGATTGACGTAGCGACCTGTCCCGGAGCGACTTATTTTGATCTTTCTGACGCACGTGTTGGTGAACTTCTCGAAGAGTTCAACGAAGTTTTTGAACAAAATCGTGAAAGCTTTATGGGGTAATAAATTGTTTTTAAAAGAAAGGGGTGTTTGCCCCTTTTTTTTAAAAATATTAACCTGAGTGTTTTTGTCAATTATTTTTCTTGACACGATACTGTCTACATTTGACAATGACGGCAAATCTTTTTTGTCGGAGGTGTGATATGGCACATGGTTTAGGACAAGTGGTTGCTGTTTGCATAAGTGAGCGGACCGGAGAGCAGAAAAAAGCCGTCGATTCAATTCAACTTGTTGAGGACTATGGTATTGTCGGGGATGCTCATGGTGGCACTGAACGTCAGGTAAGCTTGTTGGCCAAAGAAAGTATCGATACGATGCGCGCCAAAGGGTTGACCCTTGCGGACGGAGATTTTGCCGAAAATATCGTGACATCAGGAGTTGATCTGTTGAAGACAGATCTTGGCACACGTATTGAGATCGCTGATGTTGTTCTCGAAGTGACGCAGATCGGAAAAACCTGTCATCAACGTTGTGCTATTTATCATCAGGCTGGTGACTGTGTGATGCCAACGCAAGGAATTTTTGTCAAAGTCATTGAAGGCGGCGCAATTCGCTCTGGTGATGAAATTCATATAACCTATCCATAGGGTGCTTTCATCGCAAACTTCTTTCTTGGGGCATTGCGGACAGTGTTCAGGAGAACAGCGTGTCGACATTACCAATTCTGTTGAAAAATCCGCGTATCCTCTTGCTGGGTGCGGGTAAGGTTGCTTTTCAAAAAGCTCAGGTTCTGCTCGATAATCAAATTGATTTTACTGTGATTGCTCAGCATATTGGTGAGTCTTTTAATGGTTTGCCGATAACTCCAGTGCAAAAGGAGATTGAACAATCTGATTTTGCCGGTTATCAGATTATCGTCGATGCTACCGGCGATAGGCATGTTGGACACATGCTTGATGGGGAAAAAAATCAACGTAGTGTGCTGGTCAATCGGGTTGATGTACCGTCACAATGTGATTTTTATTTCTCATCGTTACTGAACTACGGTCATTTGAAGATTGCTGTTTCAACTGATGGCGCGAGTCCGACAATTGGGCAGGAGGTCCGCAATCGGATTCAACGTGTGATTCCCCGGCACGTGGCTGATCTTGTCGATGAGAAAGCCGCGCAGCGTCAGGCTGGTCATATTAACACGGATAAAACCCGGGCCCAGATACGTGAGCAGCTGGCTCAGGTGTTTCTGATCGGCTGTGGTCCCGGTGATGTGCGCTTGTTGACACTGCAGGCTTATCAGTGTTTACAGGAAATGGATGTGGTCTTATATGACCATCTGATTTCCGATGACATTCTTGCTCTGATCCCACCGGAGACGGAAAAAGTTTATGTCGGTAAAAAGAAGGGTGCGCACAGCTTTAAGCAGGAGCAGATCAATGATCTGATTCTTGATTATGCGCGTTCAGGACACCATGTCGCTAGGTTGAAAAGTGGTGATCCTTATATTTTCGGGCGTGGTGCTGAAGAGGCGCGCTATCTGGCCGAACGCGGAATTCGTGTCAGTGTGGTGGCGGGGATCAGTTCTGCGCTGGTCGGGCCAGCATCTGCGGGTATTCCTTTGACGGCGCGTGGCTATGCGGCGAATCTGTCGATTGTTTCAGCTCATCTGTCCGGCAGCCGTATTAACAGCGCCTGGCTTCCCTTATTGAAACTCGATTACCATACGACGGTTGTGTTGATGGGGTTGAGTTTTTCCGAGCAAATTTCAGCACTTGCTCTGGAGCAGGGCGTGGACCCTGAGTTGCCGGTAGCAATCATCTCCAATGCCTCACGCCCTGAGCAGAAAACGGTGACCACATCTCTTTGTCAATTGCCGCAAACGGCTAAAACTGCTGCACGGCCGGCTGTGCTGGTTTTTGGTCCGGTCGTTGAGTTGCATCATATCCTGCCTCACTTTGACCCTCAGTCCTGATCACAAATCTGATTGCGACCATTGTTCTTAGCCACGTACAAGCGGCGGTCGGCACAATCTATGAACTGCTGCTCTGAACTCAGATCATGCGGAATCATGCTGCATACGCCGATGCTTAACGTAATAACAGGCTTTGTTGGTGATTTTTGATGGGCGATCGCTTTTTCAGCGATTTTCTGTTGTATCCGCTTGGCAACATGCACCGCATCATCATGGGCGGTCTGAGGTAAGAGTACAATAAATTCCTCACCGCCGTAGCGGGCAATAAAATCTTCGGGGCGCAGGCAAGATTGGCAAATCGCTTGAACAACTTGCTGCAGACAATTGTCCCCTTTCTGATGGCCGTATTGATCGTTGTAGAACTTGAAGTGGTCAATATCGATCATCAAAATTCCAAGGCGTTCCTTTTTGCGATACGAGCTTTTCCATAAACTGGACAGAGTCTGGTCAAATTCACGCCGGTTGGCAATGCCGGTCAAAGCATCGACGCGGGCTAATTCGCTGAGGTGTTGATTGGCCTCTTCCAGTTGCGTTTTGGCCTCGACCAGTTCCTGCTGGTGTTTCAATCGTTGGGTGATATCGTGAAACAGGGTAATGGTGCCGACAATCTTCTCTTCCGTAAAGATCGGTGTGCAGGTTAATTCAACGGGAAACTCTTTGTTGAGTCGATTGCGGAAAAAGGCCATTTCCTGCTGGCAGGTTGCCCCTTCAATTATTGCATTCAGAATAAAACAGCCCTGTTCGTGACCGCTGTCATCAACATGAAACAGGTCGTGGGCGCATTTGTTCAGGCTCTCTTCGCTTGTGAGGCCGAGAACCTTTTCCGCTTCACGATTGATATATGTCAGCTTTCCCTCTTTGTCGGTAGCGTACATTCCTTGCCCCATGTTGTCTGACAACGTCATGAGAAAGTCTTTGGTCTGTTCCTGCTTTTTTCTCGACAGGGTCAGGCCGATGCGATAATGGAAAATCACCACAAACAGAATTAGGGCCACACCGAACTGAATGATTGAATTCAACAGTAATGATCGCAGATAAGGTTCCGGGGTAAAGGCGACGACGTAGGCAGCGTGTTGGCCGGAGACGTTGCGGATGGAATGGAAAATGACGGAATAGAGCTGGCTGGAATAACGAACCACGAAAGAGAAGTCATTTCCCTCTGCCATGCGGGTTTTCAGGTCAGAACGTTTCTTTAATTGCAGTTGCAACTGTTCAAGAAATGGTGATGTCTGTATGGTCCCACCGAAATGGTCATAGGCCGAGGCATCCTGATTCTCGATAACATAATCTGGATTCAGTGACGAAGGGGTGTAGAGTTTGTCCAGTCCCTCTGACAGCTTGTACCACAGATCTGATTTGTCCATCAGAAACAGCAGTTCCGTTTTTGTTGGTTTCGTGATTGCGCTGAGCTCTTTGTTAATTTGTTGAAAGGAGTTGCTGATTTCGACGCTGCCGATATCAATACCATGATAATTCAGTGGATAAACATGCCGAAAACCGTGGACAATGCGGCCACTCTCATAACCGTGAACTTCAATGTGCTGGCGGTTTGCAATGACTACTGAAGGTCGATAGGGGCGCAAATTATCGTCGGCTTTGTCTGGGGCGTGAAATCGCAGCATGGATCGGCCATCAGGGAAATGAAAATGAAACTGGCGGATAGAGTGTTGGCTGATGCGGGCATACATCTGGTAGAGACAGCGATAAAGCTCGCCTCGTAATTCGTTGCGTTGTTCTTTCCCGCTGTAAACAATATCGTGAACGAGTTTAAGCAAGTCCTCTTTTTGCAGGACTTCATCGGCTAAAGAACGTGACACCAATCGCAACGTGTTGGTTACCGTCGTCAGGGCGACTTTTTGGCTCGACTCACGCATCATCAGGTGGTCGTTCATAAGCTGTTTATAGCGTTGACCGATTAAGACGGCCGATAATACTACCGCGACGAGAAAAATAACGATGGCATGGATTGTCTTCATGGGTCTATTCCCGGAATGGCAATCTGTTGAAGCATGTCGCGGATGACATCGTAATCACTGGTGTCGACTTCCGTGGCACCGTAGCGAATCCCCTCTCCCCATAAATGGGTTGTTTCAGCATCCTTGGTTGTGTGTTGTGGATCGAGGGCCAAGAGGCGACTGTGAATTGTTTTTATCAGCTCTTGCGGTACCGTTCGAGGGTTCGCGATCAGCACAAAACCTGGTAACGGGGGGCTTTGTTCAATGACCTGCAGCCCGAGATGGTGATATTTGTCAGCAATTGAGGTTTTTAAGCCAGCGATCTGGGTTACACCGCGTAAAACATCCAGAGCGCTTTCCGAATGGTTGCCCGAATAGATGTAACCTCCATTACTTAAACTGTAATGATGTCGGTTGAGCAATTTCTCGCTCATCAGATAACCACAAGTCGAATAGGGTTGGGGCAGAGAAACCAGCAATGGACGATCTGAATCGACATTGATGTGATCACCGCGAAAGTCGGCCAGACAACAGGTGTATGTTGATCGGCCTGATTTATCGACGAAGCGGACGATAGGAACAAAACTTGGATCCTGCTGGGTCAAAAAAACAAAAGGGAGAGGTCCCAGATACGCAAGATCAATTTTATCGGCAAGAAGACTGTCGAGTAACTTGCGATAACTTTTCTCCAAAACCAATTCAACCGGCCGGTTTGTTTGTTGGGACAGGTACTCCGCAAAAGACTCAAAGTCATGTTTAAGAAGCCGTTCAGGAACCATTGGGAGAGGAGCAAAGCGTAACGGTTCTTGAGCTGACGTCAGGGAAGAGAATCCTGATCCGGAAAAAAATAGAACCAAAACAAGGATCTTAAAAGAAAAAGGAACGTGCACAAGTCACCTTGTTTGGGAAAAAGGAGTAAAAGTCGACCCCGTTAATGGATCTTATTTTAATCAAATTATAATATTTAGCCCGAAATTGGCAATTAGTATTTGTGGCAACTTAAAGAAATGGTACGAAATGCAAAATGATGGCTCATTTTTGATGAGGTAAGTGGTGCAGTGGCAGCATGTAAAAAAACACGCCACATGGTGTTTTGTGGCGTGTTTTGATTTGTGGCAGCTTGTTTGTTGAAAGACTGTCTGGTTTTTTAGCGCAAAACGACACGATTTCGCCCGGAGTCTTTTGCTTCAAAAAGGGCAATCTCGGCATCATTGATCAGGTCACTTAACGATTGGGTTGTTTCCTGTTTGCTGCCAACGCCAATGCTGACGGATGTCGAGACCTTGTCCGAATCAATAAAAAAGATACTGTCGAAAATCTTTTGACGCAATGCATCAAAACGTTTAACGGCTGTAGTGGTGTCACTATCACCTAACAAAATAATAAATGTCGGTCCTCTGAACCGCGCCGCAAGGTCAGTTTCTGCGAGATTGTCAGAGATCAATTCTGCAATTTGTTTCAAGACATAATCACCAACGTTTTGTCCGAATGCATCGTTTAAGGATGTCAGGTGGTCAATGTCAACAATAGCGACCAGTGGCGATCCACCTGCGTGGAGTGATATCCCAACGTCCCGTGCGGCAATTTTGACAAAATAACGACGATTATTCAGACCGGTGAGTCGGTCTGTTGTTGAAAGAGCATTGATCTCCCTGATTGTGTCCAGCAGGCGGCAACGGCAAGTGCCCAACTCTTTCAATCGACGGAAGACAAAGATCAAAACAAAAACAATGGCACATGACAACGCGGTAAGGATTTCATGAAGTCGCAATTCGCGATGATCATTGATCAGGATGGCAATGGTTGCGATAAGGTCATAACGAATAGAGATAAATAGTACAATTCCGACAGCTAAAAACAGCCAGATCGTGTCCTGACTGAATTTAAAGAATTTTTCAGCCATTTAACCGTTCCTCCCAAAATATAAAAAACATTGAAATGTATAACTACTCACTTATCACGGCTGTTTATAGCTATGGCGTGTGACAGAGTTAATAATAAGCATGCAAAAAAAATGCCTTTTATTTCTGAATATTTAGATATTAGAAAAGGTGGGTGAATGCAGAGACGGTGGATCTGAATACGGCATTAGAGGAGAAATAGCAACCCATCACGCATTATAGCAGGGGAGGGAAGGTCACGATGCGGGTCATGACTCTTCCCTCGCGGGGGTGTTTATGGCAGAAAAATGTGGCGGCGTTATTTGATCTCTACCCAAAAGATTCCGCGGAAGTCGCCGAGATCGTAACCAACGGCTTGATCGCGTGGGTAGTTGCTTTGGAGTGTTTCAGCGACTTCTGGTGTGATGCTTTTACCGTGACAATTCAGGCAGGGACGTTGGATATAGATTGGTTTTACGTAGCCCTGTTTGCCGTCTGACAGAGGGATTGACAGTGTTTTCCTGTCTTCAGGATGGTTGTTAAAGTAAGTGAGGTAGGGGGCTGTCCATTCGGGACCGTCATTGAGGGGATTACGCAGTCGGGCTGTCGTTCGTCCGATGGTGACCCTGTTGTTCGATAGCTCTGCGGCGATTTGTGGTGCCCGGTCGCGACAGATCGTGATGGCATGGGTGGGGCCATGGGTAAGTCCTTGCTTGAGTTCTTTCATCAGATTTTTTTGAAAGGTTCCGATGTATTGCTGAGCGATGGCAAGTTTGTCTTCACTTTGTGCCGATTCGGGAATGGTTATCAAGACGACGAGTGCCAGGATGACAAGCGTTTTCATGGACAGACTCCTTTTGGTTGGCCCGAATAATGTTTATTTTTTTTAACGATGGCATTGTTTAACCTGATTTGTCCAGAGATATCCGTTTGATGACTTCTCTTGATTTGTGTTGGCATATGGGGGATATCAAGGGGGAATTCTGGAATTTATCTATAAATGCGTTAGGATGGATGTAAAGGGTGCTGTTGGCTGAACCGTTGTTCGGTAGCAGATTTATTTGTGTTCCGCCCGCTCATTTAAATTGTTTTTTTTGTTAGAGATGCTCTTGTTGTTTATTTTTCTCACAGGTATAATGTCGGCTCTTTAATTGCTATATCATGTGAAATATACGATGCGATCAAAACTTAGAATTACAGCGATTAACCTGTTTGCGACCATTCTTACCAGCATTTTTCTGGCGGTCAGTATTGGCTATTTTCTCATTCTGGATCCGATGGCCAGCATGAAAGGAAATGCCGAACAGGTTCAAAAAAATTATATCGAGCAGCAAAAACAACTTGTTAAAGACA
>NZ_AAEW02000043.1 GCF_000167355.1 Desulfuromonas acetoxidans DSM 684 | reverse complement strand
TAGAAGAAGAGAGTTGCAAAGCGGATCGTTCTTGCTGATCCTAAATATAATGACCGGTTGGTGACTAAGTTTGTCAACAGTCTGATGTTGGGTGGTAAGAAGAGTGTTGCTGAGAAGATTGTTTACGGCGCGTTTGATTTGGTCGCTGAGCGTAGTGGTGAGGATCCTGTGGATGTCTTTAAAAAGGCATTTGAGAATGTTCGTCCAATGCTTGAGGTTAAATCACGTCGTGTCGGCGGTTCAACTTACCAGGTGCCTGTTGAGGTGCGTCCTGATCGCCGTAATGCCCTGGTTATTCGTTGGGTGTTGGCAGCGTCGCGTGGTCGAGGTGAAAAGACCATGTGTGAGCGTCTGGCGGCAGAGCTTCTTGATGCAGCCAATAATCGTGGTGCATCGGTGAAGAAGAAGGAAGATACGCATCGGATGGCAGAGGCGAATAAAGCTTTTGCTCATTATCGCTGGTAACGGATTGTTTCTGGGAGGAAGTTGAGCTGTGGCACGCAAAGTATCTCTTGCTAATACACGTAATATCGGCATCATGGCACACATTGATGCGGGTAAGACGACAACAACTGAGCGGATCCTGTACTATACGGGTGTCTCTCATAAAATTGGTGAAGTCCATGATGGAGCAGCGACCATGGACTGGATGGAACAGGAGCAGGAGCGCGGAATTACTATTACCTCAGCTGCTACCACCTGTTTTTGGAAAGAAAACCGCATAAACATTATTGATACCCCGGGTCATGTTGACTTTACGATCGAGGTTGAGCGCTCTCTGCGTGTCCTTGATGGTTCTGTCGCTGTGTTCTGTTCTGTTGGTGGCGTAGAGCCTCAATCTGAAACAGTATGGCGTCAAGCTGATAAGTATGGGGTCCCTCGTCTTGCATTTGTTAACAAGATGGACCGTATCGGCGCTGATTTTCAGCGTGGTGTCGATATGATGAAAGACCGTCTTGGTGCGAATCCTGTCCCGTTGCAACTGCCTATCGGTAAGGAAGATTACTTCAAGGGTGTTGTTGACTTGGTTGAGATGAAGGCATTTATTTGGGACGATGAGTCTCTGGGTGCTAATTTCGACGAGGTGGAAATTCCCGCAGAGATGTCTGGTGATGTGGAAGCGGCTCGCGAAGCGATGTTGGAAGAGCTGTGCACGTACGACGAGGGGTTGATGGAGAAGTATCTCGGTGGCGATGAGTTGACCGTTGCTGAGATCAAGTCTGCTATTCGTACTGCGACCATTGATCTGCACATTAATCCTGTTTTGTGTGGTAGTGCATTTAAAAACAAGGGTGTTCAGCACTTGCTGGATGCGGTTGTTGATTATATGCCTTGTCCGACCGATGTTCCTGCGATTGAGGGTCTCGATCCTAAGGGTAATGAGATTACTCGTCCTGCCGATGATGATGGGCCGTTTGCGGCTCTGGCCTTTAAGATTATGACCGACCCGTTTGTTGGTCAGTTGTCCTTCTTCCGTGTTTATTCCGGTATCGCTGAGGCGGGTTCGTCAGTGTTGAACTCCACCAAGGGCAAGAAGGAGCGTCTGGGTCGGATCTTGAAGATGCACGCGAATAAGCGTGAAGAGATTAAGCAGGTTTACTCAGGTGATATTGCGGCCGCTGTTGGCCTGAAATATACCACGACTGGTGATACTCTGTGTGACTCTGAAGGTGAGTGTCTTCTTGAGGCGATGGAGTTCCCGGATCCGGTTATTCATATTGCGGTTGAGCCGAAAACCAAGAGTGACCAAGAGAAGATGGGTGTTGCTCTGGGTAAGCTGTTGGCTGAAGATCCCTCTCTTGGGGTTCGTACCGATGAAGAGACCGGTCAGACGATCCTCTCTGGTATGGGTGAGCTTCACCTTGAGGTTATTATTGATCGCCTGAAGCGTGAGTTTAAGGTTGAAGCTAACATCGGTGCGCCTCAGGTTGCTTACCGTGAGTCGATTACCAAATCCGTTGAGGTGCAGGGTAAGTTTGTTCGTCAGTCTGGTGGTCGTGGTCAGTACGGCGATTGCTGGTTGCGGATTGAGCCTCAGGAGCCTGGTGCTGGTTTTGAGTTTGTTGACGCCATTAAGGGTGGTGTTATTCCTCGTGAGTACATCCCCGCCGTTGGTAAGGGTGCTGAAGAGGCTTCTCAGAACGGTGTTATTGCCGGTTTCCCCATTGTTGATGTTAAGGTTACTGTTTACGACGGTTCTTACCATGATGTTGACTCCAGTGAAATGGCATTTAAGATTGCCGGTTCAATGGGCTTTAAAGAGGGGGCAGCTAAGGCTGGACCGGCTCTGCTTGAGCCGATGATGGCCGTTGAGGTTGTTGTTCCTGAAGAATATATGGGTGACGTTATCGGCGATCTGAACAGTCGTCGTGGCAAAGTTCAGGGGATGGATTCCCGTGGTAGTGCTCAAGTCATCAGTGCCCACGTTCCTCTGGCAAGTATGTTTGGTTATGCTACCGAGCTGCGTAGTATGACGCAGGGTCGTGCAACTTATACGATGGTGTTTGACCACTATGATCAAGTGCCTAAAGCGATTTCTGAAGAGATTATCGCCAAAGTGAAAGGCTAAGGAGCAAAGTCATGGCAAAGGAAAAATTTGAAAGAACAAAGCCCCATGTCAACATCGGTACGATTGGCCACGTTGACCATGGGAAAACGACACTGACTGCGGCAATCACCAAAGTAATGGCTGGTCTCGGTCAGGCGGAAGCCCGCGCATTTGATCAAATTGACAACGCTCCTGAAGAGCGTGAGCGTGGTATCACCATCGCAACAGCTCACGTTGAGTATGAGACGGAAAGCCGTCACTATGCTCACGTTGACTGCCCTGGTCACGCTGACTATGTAAAGAATATGATTACCGGTGCGGCACAGATGGACGGTGCTATTCTGGTTGTTTCTGCAGCTGACGGCCCCATGCCTCAGACCCGTGAGCACATTCTGCTCGCTCGTCAGGTTGGTGTTCCTGCCATCGTTGTGTTCCTGAATAAGGCCGACATGGTTGATGACGAAGAGCTGATGGAGCTGGTTGAGCTGGAAGTTCGCGAGCTGCTGTCCGCTTATGACTTTCCTGGTGATGACCTGCCTATCGTTGCAGGTTCCGCCCTTAAGGCTCTCGAAGCTGACCAAGGTGCTCCTGAGGAGCAATGCATCATCGACCTGATGAACGAGGTTGATGCCTATGTTCCCGAGCCTGAGCGTGCAATCGATCAAGCCTTCCTGATGCCTGTCGAGGATGTCTTCTCCATTTCAGGTCGTGGTACGGTTGCTACCGGTCGTGTTGAGAGTGGTATTATTAAGGTTGGTGAGGAAATTGAGATTGTTGGTATGAAAGATACCACCAAGACAACCGTCACCGGCGTTGAGATGTTCCGCAAGCTGCTCGATCAAGGTCAGGCTGGCGACAATGTTGGTCTGTTGCTGCGCGGTGTTAAGCGTGAAGATATTGAGCGTGGTCAAGTTCTGGCCAAGCCCGGCAGCATCACTCCTCACACCAAGTTTAAGGCCGAGGCCTATATTCTGACTAAAGAAGAGGGTGGTCGTCATACGCCGTTCTTCAAAGGCTATCGTCCTCAGTTCTACTTCCGTACCACTGACGTCACCGGTGTTGTAGAGCTGCCTGAAGGTGTTGAGATGGTTATGCCTGGCGATAACATCGCCATGTCCGTCGAAATGATCACCCCGATCGCCATGGACAAAGAGCTGCGCTTCGCGATTCGCGAAGGTGGCCGTACTGTCGGCGCCGGTGTTGTTAGTGAAATTATTGAGTAATTGAGGTTACACATGTCCAGCCAGAAAATAAGAATTCGCCTGAAGGCGTACGATCATAAACTGCTCGATATGGCAGTGAATGAAATTGTTGATACGGTTAAGCGGACGGGGTCCCATCTTGCCGGCCCTATTCCTTTGCCGACTGTGATCAACAAATATTGTGTTCTGCGTGGTCCCCACGTTAACAAGAAGAGCCGTGAGCAGTTTGAGATCCGCACTCACAAGCGGCTGTTGGATATTCTCGACCCTACACAGCAAACAGTGGATGCTCTGATGAAGCTTGACCTTTCAGCGGGTGTCTTTGTTGAAATCAAGCTGTAGTACGAATTGTTTTTGATAAGGATAGTATGATGGTTAACGGAATTCTGGGAAAAAAACTGGGCATGACCCAGATATTTACCGAAAGCGGTATGCGCATCCCTGTGACAGTTATTGAGGCTGGCCCTTGCACAGTTGTGCAGAAGAAAGTCGTCGATACTGATGGTTATGATGCTGTACAGCTTGGTTTTGGCGAACAGAAGGCCCATCGGATCAATAAGCCCAAAATGGGCCATTTTAAAAAAGCCGGTAAGGGTGTTTTCGCCTCTCTTCGTGAGATGGATGGTGAAATCGCCGAGCTTGAAGTTGGTGCTGAGATCGTTTGTGGCGATGTTTTTTCTGCCGGAGATATTGTTGATGTTATGGGGACCAGTAAGGGTAAAGGTTTTCAGGGCGTCATGAAACGTTGGAACTTTTCTGGTGGTCGTAGTACGCACGGCTCTAAGTTTCATCGTGCTCCTGGTGCGATTGGTTGCAGTGCTTGGCCTTCTCGCGTATTTAAGGGCAAGAAAATGGCGGGCCAGATGGGCAACGAGCGTGTCACGATTCAGAATCTGGAAATCGTGGATGTTCGCGCTGATCAGAACCTGATCCTGGTGAAGGGTGCTATCCCCGGCCCTAAAAACGGTCTGGTAACGATCCGTAAAGCCATTAAGGCTTAATTCCGGGCTGTTAGAGATACAGGAGATATTAGCATGGCAAAAGTAACTGTTTATGATATGCAAAAAAACCAGGTTTCAGAGCGCGAGCTGAATGAGGTCGTTTTCGACGCTGAAGTTCGCCCGTACTTGGTGCATGACATGGTTCGATATCAACTTGCTGCACGACGTCAGGGTACGTCTGCGTGTAAAAACCGTGCTGCTGTAGCCGGTGGTGGCAAGAAGCCGTTTAAGCAGAAAGGTACCGGCAATGCACGTCAAGGTACCGTTACTGCCCCTAACCATGTTGGTGGTGGTGTGGCTTTTGGTCCGACTCCGCGTAATTACGCGTTCAAGTTGAATCGCAAGGTAAAAAAGCTGGCTCTGTGTTCAGCGCTGTCCTCCCGTTTTCAGGAGCAGAAACTGACGGTACTTTCAGAGCTGAAGCTTGACTCAATCAGCACAAAAAGTTTCAAGCAGGTTGTGGATCGCTTTGAACTTAAGGATGCACTCGTTGTTATTGACGCTGCGAATCCTGAAGTCGAACTTTCGGCACGTAATCTCCGTAACGTTAAGGTGTTGCGCGCCGACGGTGTCAATGTGTATGACGTGATGAAGTACTCCAACCTGGTTTTGACCGAAGGCGCTGTGGAGCAGCTGGAAGGAGCGTTGGCGTAATGAAGCCTTTACATCACATTATTAAAAAGCCGCTGGTTACCGAGAAAACCGCGATTCAGAAAGAAGAAGGTCGCGTGGTTGTATTCGAAGTAGCTAAAGATGCAAACAAGATTGAAATCAAACAGGCTGTGGAAAAAGCTTTCGACGTCAAGGTTGATGATGTCAATACGATGATCGTTGCAGGTAAGGTGAAGCGCGTTGGTCGTCAATTTGGCAAGCGTCCTAATCGGAAGAAAGCATATGTAACTCTCGCTGAAGGCAGCAATATCGACTTCTTCGGCGTGTGATGACAGTCTAAGGGATACGGAGTAAGAATAATGGCGATCAAAAAGTTTAAGCCGACCTCGCCGGGGCGCCGCCACATGACAGCCTCGACTTTCGAGGAGGTAACCACAGCGACACCTGAAAAGTCACTTTTGGAACCTCTGAAAAAGTCTGGCGGACGCAATAACAACGGACGAATTACAAAGCGCCACACTGGCGGTGGTCACAAGCGTAAATACCGCATTATCGACTTTAAGCGGGATAAAAGAGAAATTCCTGCTCGAGTGGTTTCCATTGAGTACGACCCGAACCGTTCAGCACGCATTGCTCTGCTGAGCTATGCTGATGGCGAGAAGCGTTATATCCTTGCCCCTGTTGGTTTAGAGGTTGGTGCAGAGGTTGTCGCTAGTGAGTCGGCGGATATTCAACCGGGTAATGCCATGGCAATTCGTGCCATTCCTTTGGGCACCTGGGTTCACAATGTTGAGCTGAAGGTTGGCAAGGGTGGTCAGCTGGCACGTAGCGCTGGTGCTTATGCCATGATCGCTGCAAAAGAAGGCCGTTATGCTCAGCTTCGTCTGCCTTCCGGTGAGGTTCGTTTGGTACTCCAGGAGTGCTGTGCGACTATTGGCCAAGTGGGTAATACCGACCATGAAAACGTCAAGATCGGTAAGGCTGGACGTAATCGCTGGCTCGGCAAGCGTCCTCAGTCTCGTGGCGTAGCTATGAACCCTGTTGATCACCCGCATGGTGGTGGTGAAGGTAAGAGTTCTGGTGGACGTCATCCTGTTACGCCTTGGGGTGTTCCCACTAAGGGCTATAAAACCCGTACGAACAAACGGACGGATCGTTTCATTGTCCGTCGTCGGAACAAGTAGAGGAGTGTATCGTGGCTAGATCGATTAAGAAGGGACCTTATGTAGAGGAAAGCCTGCTGCGCAAGGTTGATTTGGAAGGTGGAACGACGGCCAGCAAGGTCATTAAGACTTGGTCTCGCCGTAGCACGATTATCCCCGAATTCGTAGGGCATACCTTTGCTGTACATAACGGAAAGAAGTTCCTTCCCGTTTATGTGAGTGAGAATATGGTAGGTCATAAACTTGGCGAATTTGCACCTACTCGGACCTATTACGGTCATGGTGCAGATAAGAAGTCCAAGAGAAAATAACCGCAACGGAGTCACCGGATGGAAGCAAAAGCGAAATTAAGATTTGTCCGCATGTCCCCGCAAAAGGCTCGCCTTGTCGTGGATATGATTCGCGGAAAAAATGTACAGGAAGCGCTGAATATTTTGCGCTTTTCCCCGCAAAAGCCTGCAGGTATCGTTGCGGAACTGGTGAAGTCAGCAGTTGCAAATGCCGAGCAAAAAGGCGTAGCAGATGTTGATAAACTGTATGTTAAGACAATTACGGTCGACCAAGGACCGGCTTTGAAGCGCTTTATTCCTCGCGCTCAGGGTCGTGCCAGTAAGATCCGTAAGCCAACTAGTCACGTCCAGGTCGTTCTGGACGAAATTTAGCCAATCAAGGAGGTGATAGTTTGGGCCAGAAAGTTCATCCTGTAGGGTTTCGCCTGGGTGTCATCAGAACCTGGGAATCGAAGTGGTATGCAGACGAAGATTATGCACGCTTTGTCCATGAAGATCTGAAACTGCGTAACTACCTGAAGAAGCGCTTGTATCATGCCGGCATCTCAAAAATAGAGATCGAGCGTGCTGCAGGTAAAATGAAATTGAATATTTATGCTGCGCGTCCCGGTATCATTATCGGCAAGCGTGGTTCGGAAGTTGAGGCGCTTAAGCAGGAGCTGGCCAAACTCACCGACAAGGAAATCTTCCTTAATATTCAAGAAGTTCGCAAGCCTGAGATGAATGCTCAGCTCGTGGCTGAAGGCGTCGCGCTTCAACTGGAGCGTCGTGTCGCTTTCCGCCGCGCCATGAAGCGTAGCGTAGGTCAATCTCTGCGTTTCGGTGCCCAGGGTATTAAGATCACGTGCAGTGGTCGTCTGGGTGGTGCCGAGATGAGTCGCACCGAATGGTATCGTGAAGGTCGTGTGCCTCTGCACACGATTCGTGCTGATATCGATTACGGTTTCGCTGAAGCGAAAACGACCTACGGTATTATTGGAGTCAAGGTTCTCATCTTCAAGGGCGAAGTTCTCTCGCGAGAGCAGTAGACTTGTCAGATAGGAGTATGTCGTTATGTTAATGCCCAAGAAGGTCAAACATAGAAAGCAGTTTAAAGGTCGCATGAAAGGTGCGGCCAAGGGTGCAACCAACATTAATTTCGGCGATTACGGTCTTCAGGCCACCAATCGTGGTTGGTTGTCCTCACGTCAGATCGAAGCTGCGCGTCGCGCCATGACCCGCTACATCAAACGTGGTGGTAAAATCTGGATTCGCGTGTTTCCTGATAAATCCCTGACCCGTAAAGCCGCTGAAACCCGCATGGGTAAAGGTAAGGGTTCTCCTGATAGCTGGGTTGCCGTGGTTCGTCCCGGTATGGTTCTTTATGAAATGCAGGGTGTTCCGGAAGAGGTTGCCCGCGAGGCTTTACGTCTTGCTGCTCATAAGTTGCCGATCTCAACTAAGTTTGTAGCCAGAGAGGAGAGTTCAAATGAAGGCTAAGGAATTACAGGGCTTCAGTGTTGAAGAACTTGAGAAAAAATCTCTGGAATTGAGCCAGGAACTGTTTAACCTGAAATTCCAATTGCACACCGGACATCTTGACGATACCGCCAAGATTCCTCAAGTGCGTAAGGATATTGCACGGGTCAAGACTGTTTTGCGGCAGAAACTTGCGTAATGGATGTTGAGGTGAGTGATATGGCATCAGATCGTCGTAATAAGAAAAAGCTGGTTGGTATCGTAACCAGTGACAAGATGGACAAAACTGTCGTTGTTAAAGTAGATACTCTTGTTCAGCATCCTGTGTACAAGAAGTACATTAAGCGCAGTATGAAATATAAAGCACATGATGAGGAAAACCAGTGTGCTGCCGGGGATAAAGTGTTGATTACCGAAGCGCGTCCGCTTTCACGCGATAAGCGCTGGCGGGTCAGCCAGGTCCTTGAGAAAACACTGTAGGACGGGAGAAAGATAATGATTCAAATGCAAACAGTTCTTGATGTAGCTGATAATTCCGGTGCTCGGAAGTTGTGCTGCATTAAGGTTCTGGGCGGCTCTAAGCGCAAATATGCGGGGCTGGGCGATATTATTGTCTGCTCTGTTCGCGAAGCGATGCCCAATTCTAAAGTGAAAAAAGGTGATGTCGTCCGTGCCGTTATCGTGCGTACGGCTAAAGAGG
>NZ_AAEW02000042.1 GCF_000167355.1 Desulfuromonas acetoxidans DSM 684 | reverse complement strand
TTACCCATAACGACCTGACACTGCTCTCTGCCATTGCCGACTATATTGCCATCGGCATCTCCAATGCTCGAAATTTCAGTCGGGTTCGAGAACTGGTCATCACCGATGATTTGACCGGTTTGTATAACGCCCGTTATTTTGACGATCTGCTTGATGTTGAAATCGCCCGGGCCCAGCGTTTTGATTCCACCTTGTCGCTGGTCTTCATTGATCTCGATTTTTTCAAGCTGGTTAACGACAATCACGGCCATCTTGTCGGCAGTCGCATGCTGGCCGAAATCGGTCAATTGCTCAAGTCACGCATTCGTACCGTGGATTACGGTGCCCGTTACGGTGGTGATGAATTTGTTCTGATCCTGCCGCAGACGTCAAAAAAGGGCGCTTATGATTTAGTCTGCAGTCTGCGTGAATTGGTGCGCAGCCATGTGTTGTTGACCGAGGATGGCTCGGAAATTCGCGTGACTGCCAGTTTTGGTATTGCCGCCTATCCGATCGATGCTGATAACAAGATCGATTTGATCCGTTTGGCTGACAACATGATGTACAAGGTGAAACAGACCACCCGCGACGGTGTGCTGATGGCATAGTGGGATAGATACCGCAGAATATAAAAAAGGCAGGTCGTGATGACCTGCCTTTCTTTATTGGAGCCGTTAACTGGAGTCGAACCAGCGACCTACGCATTACGAGTGCGTTGCTCTACCAACTGAGCTATAACGGCACGATTTCAGAGCCCTGTATGTACCCCAAACCGAGCGGGCTGTCAAATATTTTTCAATTGAAAATCGGTGGTTTTTAGACGTTATATTGCCATAGTAAAGAGTATGAAAAGGAAGCAAAATGGACAATGAAGAGTTGTATCGCCGGACCTTGGCGTTGTGGGGTGAACAGGCCCAATACGCTCAGGCTGTTGAAGAGTGTGCGGAGCTGTGTGCTGCTCTCATGCACTATCGTCGCGAAAAAGTTGCTCCCCAGCAGGTGATTGATGAACTGGCTGATGTCACCTTGATGATCGGTCAGTTGACCTGGATGTTCGGCACCGACCGGGTGGCCGAGGCAGTTGAGCGCAAGCGCGGTAAGTTGGAGCGGCTCATGGACAAAGAAGCGAGCGAAAAAGGATAGTCGTATGGATCAACTGGCTCTGTTGGGAATCGCCGTAGCTCTGGCCATGGATGCATTTGCCGTGGCACTCGCCACTGGGGCGGTGTTGCCCGAGCTGACGTTCCGCCATCTGTTTCGGCTCAGTTTTCATTTTGGGCTGTTTCAGGGGGGGATGCCGATTATTGGCTGGCTGGCAGGAGTGGGATTGCAGGACACCATTGCTGCGTATGATCACTGGGTGGCATTTTTTTTGCTGTTGTGGGTGGGCGGAAAAATGATTCATGAAGCATTTGCCGAAGATGAAGACGACACGCCGCGCAATGATCCGACCCGAGGGTTGACCTTGGTGACTCTGTCCATCGCCACCAGTATCGATGCCCTTGCCGTTGGCCTGACCCTTGGCGTTCTCGGCGTCAGCGTGTGGTGGCCGTCTCTGGTTATTGGTATTGTTGCCGCCCTCTTCACTCTCACGGGCATGTTGCTCGGCCGACGGATTGGCGATTATTGGGGCCGGCGGATGGAGATTGTCGGTGGTGTCGTGCTGCTCTCATTGGGATTAAAGATCCTCATGGAACACCTGGGTTTCTATTAAAGTTGTTGATATTACGTTTGAAAATGATAGTTTTTCCCTGAGGATATCTTGTTTTAATCGATACAAAACAACCTGGAGGGAACGAATGAAACAACTGCGATCTTGGTGGCTTTTGACAATCATGCTGCTGGCGGCTACTGCAGGGCTGGTAGCCTGTGGCGGTGGCGGCGGCTCCAGCTCAAGTTCGAGCACGGGTGGGACAACCACCGGTTCAGTGGCGATTCTGGTGACGGATGCACCGAGCGATGATTTTGCCGCGATTGAAGTGACTGTGACGGCCGTTTCACTGATTGACGATGAAGAAACCCTTGTCGAGGTGTGGAGTTCCGACACCGGCAAAACCATTGACCTGTTGTCTCTGGAAACGGAGTCGGAACTGTTTACCTTGGCTACGGGTGTGCCGGTGGGCTGGTATGACAAAATTCGTCTGACCATTGACGGCGTTGAGTTGGTGGATGAACTCGGTGATCGCACTGCTGTCAACCTGCCTGCTTCCGGGAAAATTGACCTCAATCCGCGCGGTCGTTTCTATGTCAGCGCCGATGAAACCCTGTCGGTACAGTTGGATATCGACGCCAACAAATCGATCCATCTGGTCAATGCCAATCATTATGTGCTGCGTCCGGTGGTGTTTGTCGACATCCTGACGGCGGCGGATGCTGGACGCCTGGTGCGCCTGCCGGGTACGGTGCTCAGTGTCGATACTGCCAATAATCAGTTTGTGTTGCAGGAGATCGGCATGTCGTCTCAGGTGGACGGTGATGAGACTGAAGAGAGCGGTGTGCTGGTATCACTAGGCGACTCTGGTGTTATTTTCGGTCCGGAGGGCCTGCCCATGACTTTGGCCGATCTAGCCCCGGAAACAGCGGTTGTTGCCGTTGGTTTCTTTGCTGAGGGTGCCGATGATGCTGAACCGCAGTTTGATGCGGTCGTTGTCGAAGTTGGCGACTATGTCAAAGTGCGTGGCGCGTTGACCGCTGTTCCGGGCGCTGATGGAACCACTTTGTCACTGCTGAGTGACGATGACGTGCCGACAGAGGTCAGCCTGAATGAAGCGACAGCTTTTTATGATTGTTTTGGCGAGTTGATCAGCCGTAATGATTTGATCGTTGGTCAACGTGTTGCCGTGGATGCGGTTGTCGTCGGTGACGATCTGATGGCGGCATTGGTTATTAGCTGTCCCGATGATACAGACAGTTTGAGCGGAACACTGGGCGATGTGGCAGAAGCCAGCTTGTTGATCAGCGGTGATAGCGAGCAGTGTGCCGAAGAAGCGGATACCGTCACCTATTACCTGTTGGGAGAAGACACATTGACCGAGACAGAGCGTGCTGTCTTGCAGGTTGGTGATAGTGTTCTGTTGTTTGGTACCTCACCTGAAGTGGAGGGAGATTGTTTCGTCTATAGCAAGCTGTTTATTCTTGAATAGCGACGGTTGATGTTTACAAAAAAAGGGTGGTGACGTTTGTTACCGCCCTTTTTTATTTTCAGCGCGACCATTGCCCAACGATCCGTTTCCCGGTAGACTGCGAAAAAATTCCCTTGTTTGCCACGGACCTGTGAAGGAGACCACCGCCCATGGAAAACCGCCTGATTCTGATTACCATCACCGGTCAGGACCGTCCCGGCGTCATCGCCAAAGTCGCCCAACTGATTGCCGATACCGATGGGGCGCGGATTCGCGATATTGAACAGACCACCACCCACACCCAGATGGTGTTAACCTTGTTGCTCGATCTGTCCGCGGGAGGCAGCAGCGAAAAGCCGTTGATCAAAGATTTGCTGTTTCAGTCCAAGGAGATGGGGTTGGATCTCGATTTTGCCGTGATCAGTGAAGATGAATACCGGCGCAAGACTGCCGGCAACACCTATGTCGTGACCATCCTCGGTAGCCGGGTGGATGCGCGCTCCCTGGCCGAAGTGACTGGTCTGCTTGCTGAAGCTTCCGCCAATGTAGTGCGCATCTCCAAATTGACCCAACGTGAATTGCGCTGCGTTGAGTTGCTGATCAGTACCGATGGACAGCTCGACATCCCGGCGCTGAAGCGGAAACTGCTGCAGGTTGGTGGCAGTCAGCGTGTCGATGTGGCGGTGCAAAAAGAGAGACTTTACCGTCGGGCCAAGCGATTGGTGGTGATGGATATGGACTCCACTCTGATTCAGGTTGAGGTGATCGACGAATTGGCCCGTTTGGCCGGCGTTGGTGAGGACGTGGCGCGCATCACCGAGCAGGCCATGAACGGTGAACTCGATTTTGGTCAGTCGCTGGCCGCCCGCGTTGCCCTGCTCAAAGGCTTGAAGGAGGAGGCGCTTGACGAGGTGTATCGTTCTATCCCGTTTACTCCCGGTGCCCGGAATCTGGTGCATATCCTCAAACGTCTCGGTTTTCGCACTGCAGTGATCTCCGGCGGTTTTAAATTCTTTACCGATCGTTTGCAGCAGGAACTCGGGCTTGATTACGCCTTTGCCAACCAGCTGGAGATCGTCAATGGCGAGGTCACTGGCCGCACCATGGGCCGGATCGTTGACGGCGAGTGCAAGGCACAACTGCTCGAAGAGATCGCGGAGCGCGAAGGGGTCACCCTTGACCAGGTGATTGCCATCGGCGATGGAGCCAACGATCTGCCCATGCTCGGCAAGGCCGGGCTCGGTATTGCTTTCAACGCCAAGGCCCGTGTCCGTGAACAGGCCGATACCCATATCAACCAGCAGAGCCTCGATTCCATCCTCTACCTGCTTGGCCTGTCGGAACGTGAAATGGACGAGATCAGCGCATGAATCTGCCCGAACTCAAGCGTGCCACGCTGTTAAGGCGCTATAAACGCTTTTTGGCCGATATCGAATGGCCGGACGGCACCACAACCACGGTACATACACCCAACACCGGTAGTATGCGCCAGTGCGCCACACCCGGTGCCACGGTCCTGGTCTCACACAGTGACAACGCCAAGCGTAAATATCCCTGGACGCTGGAGATGATTGAGGTCAATGGTCACTGGGTCGATACGAATACTCAGCGCAGCAATAAGGTGGTGGCCGAAGCTCTGAAATTGGGTACCATCGAGGGGGTGCAGGGCTATCAGGTGTACCCGGAGAAACAGCTCGGTGACAGTCGGATCGATTTTCTGCTGGAAAAACCCGGTCAGCGCATGTGGCTGGAAGTAAAGAACGCCACCTTGTTGATTACTCGCGCCTGTGCCGGATTTCCCGATGCCGTCACCGAGCGGGGGAGGCGCCATCTCCAGGAGCTGATGAAGGCGGTAGATCAGGGTGATCGTGCCGGAGTGCTGTTTCTGGTCCAGCGCGCTGAAGCCCAGTTGTTTGCCGCTGCCGCTGAGATTGATCCCGCCTATGCCGAGCAATTGGCCGTGGCTCTGGAGCATGGGGTGGAAGCCTTTGCTTGCCAGACCCAATCCGATGAAAAACAGACCCGCATTGCCCGGCGTATTCCGGTGCAAGTATGACGTTGCGCGCCGTCGGGCTGATCACTGAGTACAATCCGTTTCACAACGGTCATGCCTACCATGTTCGCCAGGCTCGTGAGCGCAGTGGCGCTGATGTGGTGGTGGCGGTGATGAGCGGTCACTATGTCCAGCGCGGTGAACCGGCCCTGATCGACAAGTGGCGGCGCGCCGAGATGGCCTTGCGCCACGGAGTTGATGTGGTCATCGAATTGCCGTTTCCACTGGCCTGTAACAGTGCGCCACTGTTTGGCCGTGGTGGTGTGGAAATTCTCAATGCCTTTGCCCCGCATCTGGACAGCCTGTGTTTCGGCAGTGAACAGGGGGAGCTGGAGCCGTTGCAGGCGTTGGCGCGTGACTGGGAGGAGCAACCCTCCGATGGAGCGGATGCCTCTCACTTACGACAGGGGAAAACTTTCCCTCAGGCGCGCGGCGAATCGGCCAGCGAAGCCGCCATTGCCGATCAGCCCAATACCATCCTCGGGGTCTCCTATTTACGGGCTCTCAACGATCTCAACAGCCCGATCAGGCCTTTGACCATTCAGCGCCAAGGTCATGGTTATCATGATGCCGGACTTGATGGTGATGGTTTTGTCAGTGCCACGGCTATCCGCCATCAGTTGATCCAAGGTAAGTCCATTGCCGGTTTGGCCCCGGTTGCGGCTGAAGGCTTGTTGAACGAAGCGAAAGACACCGGCATGATTGTGGATATGGAGCGGTGGTTTGCTATGCTGGCTCAGGCCTGTTTGACCCTGGAGGAACACGATACCTCCTACCTTGCACCACCGGGCTGGGCCGAGCGGATGCGAGATGCGGCCTTGCACGCAACGAGCTATCAGGAGCTGGTTGATGCCATCAAGGCCCGCCATTTGACCCGCACCCGGGTTCAACGGATTTTGTGTCATCTGCTCAGCGGCGTGGATGACGCACTGATTGAGAAGTTGGCGCAATGGGGCACGCCTTACCTGGCCTTGCTTGGTGCCACGACCCGTGGCGAGGCATTTCTGTCGCAAACGCGCAAGATGATGGACCGCCCTGTGTTGGGGAATCTGTCACGGGTCTCTGTTCGGCTGCGGCAGTTTTACGCTGAGCAGCCGGAAAAACTGGCGTTGGCACAGCGGTTGGTGGCCATTGAAGATCGCATGACGCGTCTTTATACCTTGTTGCTGCCGGGGTGGCAGGGGAAGTCAAGGCAATGGAATTATTATCAAGATGCGTTGCGACTCAATGTTGATTAGGAATGTGAGCCTTTTATAGTGCCTTTACTCAAACTTCACAGTCCAGATCTCCCGTTCAGCTTCGAATGACGAACCACCGAAGAGCAAAGTCAAGGTCGCCGGGTTTCGTCCCGGCAGCCGACATACTTTTGACTGGCCGCTCAAAAGTATGCAAAAACCAGCTTGAATACCTCCTGAACCTGGATCAACCGACAATGCGTCTGTTTCCGTGATCCTTCATGGATTCGGCTCGCCGCCCTTTAGGTCGGCGAATCGTACAACTCATCATCTTTGGCGTAAAACGTTGATAACGATTTAACGCCGCTCCCTATTTCTTCCGTGGCACCGATTAAACGGGTGGGCAGTGCCCACCCTGCGACAGAGTGTAATTTAGCACCCCAGCTCTCCCGTTCAGCAGCGCCGAACGTAAAGAGCGTCGACGTGATGGTCGTCGGCAACCTGTTTGAGCGTCAGCGAGTTTTGCCGACATCACGGCGTAAGCGACTGAAGAGAGGGAACCCGCAGGGCGCAATGGTCGGGAGTCGATTTTGCGCCACTTTTGTCGACGCAAAATGTGGCCCGAGGTGTGGGCGCGGAAGCCGACGTCACGTGCGTACCAGAATTGCGAACGAATGAAGTTTGCCCGCGCGATCAGTTCCGTATAACGAACCACTGAAGAGCAAAATCAAAGACAAGGTCGCCGGGTCTCGTCCCGGCAGCCGACATACTTTTGACTGGCCGCTCAAAAGTATGCAAAAACCAGCGTGAATACCTCCTGAACCTAGGCCAACCGGCAATGCGTCTGTTTCCGGTATGCTTCATGGATCCGGCTTGCCTCCCTTTAGCTCGGCAAATCTTGCAACTCATCATCTTTGGCGTAAAACGTTGATAACATGCTTACGCTTCCCTTTATTTCTCCCGTGGCACCGATCAAACGGGTGGGCAGTGCCCACCCTAAGGCAATGTGTTATTTAGCAGCTCAGCCCTCCCGTTCAGATGCGCCGAACGTCATGTTCGTATCAAGTAGGGTGCGGGGATATGATCGATTTTTCTCTTGTTAAGCCACAGAAAAACAAAAGCCCCGAACCTGTAAAAAAGTTCGGGGCTTTTGTCGTTGTATTGCGTTGTGCTACTCCGCAGCCTGAGCTGCTTTTGCTTTCGGGCAATCTGCAGGAGGATTAGCGCAGTTCTTTTTCTTGGCCATCGGGCAGGTTGCACAGTCCTGAGTTTGAGCTTTGGGACAGTTGGCGCAGTTCTGGGTTTGAACCTTGGGGCATTCGCCCGTCATCTTCGGACAGTTACCCATTTGTTTGGGGCAGGGAGTGTTGGCCCAGCTGACGCCGGCCAGCAGAACCATTGCAGCAACCAGAATGAAATGTTTTATCTTCATGGTTGTTCCTTTCAGCTTGTGTCTGGGGGAGGGCTAGTGGACGATGAGATCGGGAAGTTCGTTCTCATCATCTTCTCTCTGTGGACAGTGTTCAGCTAAAAGTGTACCACAGGAATCTATGGCCTGGCACAGGCTTTTCACCATGGTCCCTTGATGCAGACCTTCAACAATGGTGTCCACCGCCTGTTGCCATTGCTGGTGATCCACTTTTTCATTAATTCCGCGGTCGGCGAGAATCTCCACCCGCTTTTCAAATAAACACACCAGAATGAGGATGCCGGTGGCATCGCGCGTATAATGCAGCCCCTGCTGGATAAAAAGTGAAAAGGCTTTTTCACTCACCGTGTCGTTCATTGTTGCCTTGCCGACGAGAAAGTGTTTCAGCCCTGGCGTGATTCGAACAACCAGACGGCCGAGCAGGTAGCTCGCCGCCATCACGGCTGCAATGCCCCATAAAGGAACCATCGGAGTCCACCATAAAACGAGTAGTGTCAGCGCCATACTCAACAATGCACCAAAGCGGATTTCAACGTGTTCGTAGTCGCCGGCACAAGGGACGATTAGGGGGACAATTTCGCCGCTGGTATTGGATTCGGCTTGCGCCACGGCCTGGCGAATCTCATTTTGCTGAGCTTCGCTGAGAGTCACAGATGTTGAAGTCATGACGTTATCGTGTCCTTCGTCAGAATGAGTCGTTGTCATTACCAGCTCCCCGAGGCGCCGCCGCCGCCGAAACCGCCGCCGCCTCCGCTGAATCCGCCGCCACCAAAGCCGCCACGGCCTCCACCTCCGCCGAAGCCGCCAAACCAGAACAGGGAACGGCGTCGTCCCGGCAGGAAGATCGGCAAAACAAACAGCAGGAAGAACAGCAGTCCAAACGGATTACGGTCGCGCTTTTTGTCGCCGCCATTGCCTTTGTACTCACCGCGCACCGCATCACTGATGGCAAAGACCCCGGCGACAATGCCGTCGGTGTATTTGCCTTGGCGAAAGTGGGGCAGCAACTCCTGATCGACAATCCGTCCGGCGAGCAGGTCGGTCAGTCGGCCTTCAAGCCCCATACCAACCTCAATACGCACCTTGCGGTCATCTCGGGCGACCAGTAACAACACGCCATTGTCGTGTTCACGCTGACCGATCTGCCATTGTTCCGCCACTTCCAGTGCCGCCTGTTCTACCGGCAGTCCGTCGAGATCAGGGATAGTCAGCACGACCAGTTGCGTTGAGTCGGTGTTTTCGAAGCTGCGCAGATACTGTTCGAGCTTACGCTCGGTGGTGGTGTCGATGAGCTGGGCCAGATCAGTGACATAACCCTGCGAGGGTGGCACCTCAAAGGCGTGCAGTGAGGTTGCACCGCACAGCAGCAGGCTGAACAGGACAAGCCATAGATAACGCATCAAAATTTCACCTGCGGCGCGACCTCACTGCCGGGAGCGGCCTTAAACGGCTCCTTGCGTTCCAATTTCAGCAACAGGTTGTTGGTGATGTTGCCGGGGAAGGTGCGGATGGAGGTGTTGAAGCGCTGCACGGCATCATTGTAGCGCTGGCGAGCCACATTGATGCGGTTTTCCGTCCCTTCAAGCTGATGTTGCAAGTCGCGGAAGTTTTGGCTGGCCTTGAGGTCCGGGTAGCGCTCAGCGACCACCAGCAGACGCGACAGGGCGCCGGACATCTGTTGTTGGGCCTGCATGAACTGCTGCATCTGAGCGGCATTGCCGAGATCACTGGTGGTCAACGTGGTTTTACCCACCGTGGCACGTGCTGCGGTCACATTCTGCAGGGTCTCCTGCTCGTGGGCGGCATAGGCTTTCACCGTTTCCACCAGGTTGGGGATCAGGTCGGCACGGCGTTGATACGTGGCTTCAACATCGCCCCAGGCGCTGAACACGGCTTCTTCATTGCTTTGAATCTGGTTGTAGCCGCAGGAAGAAAGCAGCGGCAAGACGATAAGTAACATCAGTAAACGTTTGAACATGAGTAGGCTCCTTGTTGGTTAAGTCGTCTGGATAATATAGGGAGGCACAGGTGGAAAGTAAACCGTCGCCAGGCGATTTAATTTATTGCGCTTTAATTTGTCGGTGCTCGCTCTGCTACGGATCAGCCGTTTTGCCGGGAAAAGAGACAGCGGCGATTGTTGAGGATCGTGAAATCTTGGTTATACTGAATCGAACACTGTTATTTTATTCGCCTCTGGAGGGTCTATGGATAACTTTGATTTTATCGCTTACCACAAACAGATACGTCGCATGGTTAAACCGCACCTGGTTGATTTTGAGAGAAGTAGTAGTGCGGAAGCGGCAATGACATCTTTGCTAGGTCGGGTCGAAGATGATTTAGAACAGCGTCTTACTCATGAAGATCGTTGCCGTGTTGCCTGTCGGGCCGGTTGTGGTAGCTGTTGTCGGGTGAACGTGGCTGTATTGCGCCCGGAAGCAGTTAACATTGCCGACTATTTGCGCAAAACCCGCAGCATGAGTGCATTGCGTGAGTTGAAGCAACGAATGAAAGCGCTGTGTGTTGCGATCAGTGGTCTGGATGATGATGAGCGCATTGCCGTGCGAAAAAATTGCGTGTTCCTCGATGAGGCCGGCAGTTGCAGCATCTATCCGGTGCGTCCGCTGCTGTGTCGCTCCATCACGTCCACCAGTGCTGCGGATTGTCGCGATGCATTGGCCATGCATGTCTTTGGTGAATCAAAGCCGGTGATGATGAATCTGATGCAGAAAAATTTGATGAATGTTGCGTTTCAGGGCTTGGCCAGTGCCATGGAAGATCACGGCCTGGATGCCCATGGTCAGGAACTGACGGCGGCAGTACTGCCGGTGTTGGTCGAAAGAGAGGCGTCGAAAGAGCTGTGTTGATTGCGGTTTTCACCCGATGTAG
>NZ_AAEW02000041.1 GCF_000167355.1 Desulfuromonas acetoxidans DSM 684 | reverse complement strand
CATTTACAATTATTTATNCGGAGGAAGACCAATGAAAATCACCCGTAGCGAAGTGGAAAACGTGGCCCGGCTGGCACGTCTGGCCCTGGCGGATGACGAGCTGGATCGCCTGACCGGCGAAATGGATGCCATTCTCGGCTATGTGGAACAGCTCAACGAGCTGGACACCGACGACATTATTCCCATGGCCCATGCGGTTCCGCTGGAAAATGCGTTCCGTGCCGATGAGGTCACCCCGTCTTTGGGAACTGAAAAAGCGCTGGCCAATGCCCCGGACCCGGATGACGGTTGCTTCGGCGTGCCCAAGGTTATTGAATAAGCAGAATATGGATCAAATGATGACCGGCAACGGTCACGATGTGGAGTGACTATGCAACTGACAGACCTGACCATCCATGACATGCAACAACGCATGGCGGACGGCTCCCTGACTTCCGTGGAGCTGACCGAGGCGTTTCTGCAACGGATTAAAGACACCGACGAACGGTTGAATGCGTTTATTACCGTGTGTGACGACGAAGCTCTTGAAGCGGCCCGCCAGGCCGATGCCCAGCGCGCTGCCGGTAACGTGCAACCGCTCACCGGCATTCCCGTGGCCTTGAAAGATATCTTTATCACCGAGGGCTTGCGCACCACCTGCGCCTCCAAGATCCTCGGTGATTACTGCCCGCCTTACGATGGCACGGCCGTGCGTAAGCTCAAAGAGCAGGGCGCGGTGATCGTCGGCAAACTCAACATGGACGAGTTCGCCATGGGCAGTTCCAACGAAAACAGCGGCTATGGCCCGGTACGCAATCCGTGGAACCTCGATTGTGTTCCTGGTGGTTCTTCCGGTGGTTCGGCCGTTGCCGTGGCGGCACGTCAGGCCGTGGCGACCCTCGGTACTGACACCGGCGGTTCGATCCGTATGCCTGCATCCCATTGCGGTGTGGTCGGGTTGAAACCCAGCTATGGCCGGGTATCGCGCTATGGAGTGATCGCCTACGCCTCGTCGCTGGATCAGGTTGGTCCGATGACTCGCGACGTGCGCGACTGCGCCATCATGCTCGGCGCTGTGGCTGGTTATGATCCGGCCGATTCCACCTCGGTTGATATGCCGGTGCCTGATTACCTGGAGAATCTCGAGCAGGGCGTGGCCGGCAAAAAGATCGGCTTGCCCAAGGAATATTTCATCGACGGCCTTGATGCTGAAGTCAAGCAGGCCATTGACGCTGCGGTGGAGACCTACCGCAAGCTTGGCGCTGAAATCGTCGAAGTCAGCCTGCCCCACACCAAGTACGCGGTGGCCTGTTACTACGTGGTGGCCACGGCTGAAGCCTCCAGTAACCTGGCCCGCTACGATGGCGTGCGTTTCGGTGAGCGTGTCGACGAAGGCAACGGCCTCATCGACATGTACATGCAGACCCGCTCACAGGGCTTTGGCGACGAGGTTAAACGCCGCATCATGCTCGGCACCTATGCGCTCTCTTCCGGCTACTACGATGCTTATTACCTCAAGGCTCAAAAAGTGCGTTCACTGATCCGTCAGGATTTCCTCGACGCCTTTGAACAGGTTGATTGCATCCTGACCCCGGTGGCTCCGACCGCAGCCTTTAAGCTTGGTGAAAAAATGGCTGATCCTCTGACCATGTATCTGTCCGATATCTTCACCATCTCCACCAACCTGGCCGGTATCTGCGGATTAAGCCTGCCGTGTGGACGCACCGAACAGGGGCTGCCCATTGGCGTGCAATTGCTCGGCAAGCCATTTGGTGAGGCGGAGCTGCTGCAGACCGCCTATGCCTATGAGCAGGCCACGGACTGGCATACACAGGGTCCTGAACTTTAATTGATAACATCGAGCCGACCGGCTCCCTGCATCCAGCATTGAAGTGATGCAGAAAGGTTGTGAGCGATATGAGAGATAAATACGAAGTTGTCATCGGACTGGAAGTGCATGTCCAGTTGACCACCAAAACCAAGATTTTCTGTGGCTGCTCCACGCAGTTCGGCAACCAGCCCAATTCGCAGACCTGCCCGGTGTGCCTCGGCCTGCCCGGTGCGCTGCCGGTGCTGAATCGTCAGGTGGTGGAAAACGCCATCAAGGCCGGTCTGGCCACAAACTGCCAGATCTCGCCGCGGTCGATTTTTGCCCGTAAAAACTATTTCTATCCCGATTTGCCCAAGGGTTATCAGATCTCCCAGTTTGAGCTGCCCATCTGCGAGCACGGTCACCTGGATATTGAAAGCGACCATCGCGGGGCGCAGAAGATCGGCATCACCCGCATCCACATGGAAGAAGATGCCGGTAAACTGTTGCACAGTGACGATGTTGGTGCCGGGTCACGCGTTGACCTCAACCGTGCCTGCACGCCACTGCTCGAAGTGGTTTCCGAGCCGGATATGCGCAGCAGCGACGAGGCAATTGCCTATCTGAAAAAACTGCATCAGATCGTCATGTACCTCGGCATTTGTGACGGTAACCTTGAAGAAGGTTCCTTCCGTTGCGACGCCAATGTCTCCGTGCGTCCCTGGGGGCAGGAGGAGTTCGGCACTCGTGCCGAGCTGAAAAACATCAACTCGTTCCGCTTTATCAAAGAAGCCATCGAGTATGAAATCGACCGCCAGATCGAACTGGTGGAAGACGGCGGCACCGTGGTTCAGGAAACCCGCCTGTTTGACAGCAACACCGGTCTGACCCGCTCCATGCGTGGCAAGGAAGAGGCGCACGACTACCGTTACTTCCCCGATCCTGATCTGGTGCCGTTGATTATCAGCGATGAGTGGGTGAGTGATGTCCGCGATGGTTTGCCTGAGCTGCCCGAAGCCAAAAAGGCGCGCTTCATCAAGCAATATAGTCTGCCTGAACGCGATACGGAAATCCTCACCGCTGAGCGCGCCCTGGCCGAGTATTTTGATGCCTGCGCTCAGCTGCACAAAGACGCCAAGGCTTGCGCCAACTGGGTGATGGGCGATGTCCAGCGCCGTCGCAACGACGAAGGCCTGAGCGTGGCGGATATTCCGGTGACGCCGGAATTGCTGGTCGGCATCCTCAAGCGGATTGACGATAAAACCATCTCCGGCAAGATCGCCAAGACCGTGTTCGACGAAATGTGGACCACGGGCAAAGATGCCGATACCGTCATTGACGAAAAAGGGCTTAAGCAGGTCACCGACACCGGCGCCATCGAAAAGATGGTCGATGATGTCATTGCCGCCAACCCGGCCCAAGCCCAAGAGTTCAGCGAAGGCAAAGACAAGCTGCTCGGCTTTTTTGTCGGCCAGATCATGAAAGCCAGTAAGGGCAAGGCCAATCCAGGTATGGTCAATGAACTGCTGCGCAAGAAGTTGCGCGGGGAATAGCGCTCCTTTCAATTGCTCCATGCAAAAGGCCCCGCCGATGTTCTTCGGTGGGGCCTTTTGTGTTTGTGCAGAAGCCCACGTCATGGGGCCGGTTTAATATTCTACGATATCAGGAGGCTTGTTGTGACAGGCCTTCGAATGTCAGATTAAAATTAAAGTATTGAAACGTTCATTATTAAGTGTTTAACTACGACCAGTCTGACTCAATTACTTTCACATCTATGGAGGTGGTTATGTTTTCTCGTTTTAGTCTTGTTTTCTCGGTATTGCTCCTGGTGGCACTTCTCAGTCAGCCGGTTTGTGCTGCGGATCAATGGATGTATTTCTCCGTCAAGGACGCACTCAACTCTCAACTGGCCCAAGATAAGCTTGATCCTGCGATCTCTTTTTATATGAAAGGTCAGTCTCACGGAAATGTGCAAAGTGTTACGCGTGAATATACCGCCAATAAACGGGCGCGAAAGTTTGGCAAAACGGCAGAAGGTGCCTGCCAAACCGCTTTTGTCTCAGCGCTGATGGCCTTTCAGCAGCGGGCGTATAAAGAGCGCTGCAATGCTGCGATCGACCTGTACTCCGTGACCAAAGACAAAGTGTTTGAAAGTGCCGATCAGTATTCCTGTCTGGTTGGGGGCATGATGGTTAATGTGGCTATTCGCGGTAAGGTGGCCAATAAATAGTCTCAGAGGTGTCGATCATTTAAACCAAAGGCCCTGTCGGATTTAACCGGCAGGGCCTTTTTAGTGGGTGAGTGCGTTTGGGTGAAGCTATTGCTTAAAAGATCATTCCGGCATTCGGATTGACGATGGCCAACACATCAAAGCATTCAACACTGGCGTCACTGATCAACAACTCAAGTTGTTCGCGAGGGATTTCAAGGCCATGAATTTCGATCTTAGACAGGCTGGCAAGCTGAACCGGTTGGCCGCTTTTCAGTTCCGGTTCAACGCAATTGGTGATCTGAAGCGCGACCTTCAGTAATGTGGCTTCTCCCTGAAAGTCGCCAGCGTTTTCCGGTGATGCCTGGAAGCGGACCGGTTTCCACAAACGTTGTGGCAATTCCCAGCTTTCCAACAGCGCCGAGCCGAGCTGGGCGCTGCTAAAGCCGAGAACCTTCTCTTCAATAGCCGTCAGGCTGCTTTGACCCTTTTCCGCCTCGCTGACAATCTGCTGGGCTTGTTCCGGCAGTTGCGAGTAGAGAATCAAGCGGCCGACATCGTGGAGAAGACCCGTCAAAAACATGGTCTCGCCACTGCCACCGAGGAGCACCATCGATAGTTTCTTGGCGATCAGGCCGCAGTAAACGCTGCGCTGCCAGAACGCATTCATGTCGATACTTTCCGGCGACAGGTCTTGGAATGTTTCGGTTGCTGTTGCAGCAAAGATCAATGACCGCAATTCGTTCAGGCCAACCACCGTGATGGCACGGGAGACCGTTTCAACTTTGGTAGGTAAGTGGTAAAAGGCACTGTTGACTAGCTTAAGCAACTGGGCGCTCAGGGCCGGGTCATGACTGATCACCTCGCCGATCTCCTCGGCATCAGCCGTTGGCGAATCGAGCAACTGATTGGCACGAACAACCACTTCCGGCAGTGAGACAAGCTGGTTGATATCCTTGATGATCTCTTCAGGTGTCATTGACATGCTTTTACCCCTTTTCCTAGCCTTTTGATATGAAACCGAACCGTCTAAACAATTTGGACCTTAAGTATAACATCTGTCAATGGATGTGTAAGGGTTTGATTCATTTGCCTATAGAAATGGAAGCTCCTTCCGGGGGTAGCGTCCTGTTGTTAAAGGGCTTTGGTGGCGTTTTTTTTAATAGGCTCTTAGATACGACTGTTCAATGTGATCTTTTTCTTCAAATAGTTTCGCTGCCTGGAATACAAAGTTGGGAGAGCGTAACAGCTCTCTGCCGTAGGCGACAAAATCACACATGCCATTTTTCAGAATCCCTTCGCCCTGTTGTGGCGTTGTGATTAAACCAACCGCAATCACGGGAATGGAAACCGCCTGTTTGATCTTCTGGGCATAATCACACTGATAAAGTGGTTCAAACGCTGGCAGATGATCGACAACCTCGTGGTTGCCACCAGCCGAAATATGCATCGCAGCCACTCCGATCTTTTCCAACTCTTTTGACAGATAGATGGAATCTTCCACCTTCCAGCCGTTCTCCATCCATTCATCCGCAGAGATCCTGACCATCAAAGGAATGTCGACCTTTTCTTTGATGGCTTTGACTGTTTCCAAAACAATACGGCACCTGTTTTCCAGGCTGCCGCCATACCTATCTTGTCGTTGATTCGTCAAAGGAGACAAAAACTCGCACAACAGATAGCCGTGCGCAGCGTGAAGTTCAATGATGTCATACCCTGCGTTCTGCGCTCTGACGGCGGCATCGGCAAACAATTCTTTTATCTCTTCAATGCCTTCCAACGTCAGTGCCTCAGGTTTTTTATACGGCACTTCCTGGGAAAAAGCGATGGCGCTTGGCGCAACGGGAATGGTCGTTTTCACCTCACTTTTTCTGCCGGCATGGGCAATTTGCAGAGCCATTTTGGCCCCGAATTTATGGCATTCGTCCACAAGCTCTTTGTGCGTGCGCATTTGCGCGTCCGTCCAAATGCCGAGATCATAGTCTGAAATTCTCCCGCGTCCTTCAATGCCCGTGGCTTCAACGACGATAAGACCAATCCCGCCTAATGCCCTGGCGGTGTAGTGGTATTTATGGAAATCCTTGACTTGAGCCGTATCGTCACTTTGATACATACACATAGGAGGCATCACAACTCTATTTCTTAGCGCGACATTACCGATTGTGCCTTGCGATAATAGTGTGCTCATTTTTTTTGTCCTTTTGTCTTACGAGGTAAGTGATTTCAACGTGTTGAATCGTTTGCTTCCGCGGGGGTTGAAATCAACACGTATGACGGGGGTAGGGAATAAGAAGGGGATGCTGAAGGTGTTCTTTAAGTTCAGGAAAGATTTTCCCCAAACGGTCATTCCCAAAGATATTTTGCCCTCGTTGGAACAACATGACTCATTACGGAGTCAGTGTAACACAAAAGGCTTGCCGATAGGGTATCTCGACATTCAGCTATGAGTAGAGGGGAGCTTGTTGGTATACAAACCCTGAATGAGGAAATATGGAGAGTGCCTCTCGTTTTACCAATTAGGTAGAATTATTAGAAAAATAGAATTTTTCTGAACAATGTATTAACTTCTATCTTTAAAAAAACGCTGGAGCGAAGACTAAATATCACGCGAATTCACGCAGCGACAGGTGTGCGAGGTGACATGATCAGTGAGGAGGAAGTATCAGTTAGAGCTGATAATCCCAAAAGACCGCCTAAGTTGCTGGATCAAATGCGAGAATCGATGCGCTCCAGACATTATCGCCCTCGCACGGAAGAAACCTACTGTCAGTGGGTTCGGCGTTATATTTTGTTTCACAAAAAACAGCATCCGAAAGATATGGGTGAGTCAGAAATCAACGCTTTTCTGACTTACTTGGCCGTCAAGAAAAAGGTCAGCGCTTCGACCCAAAATCAGGCATTGAGCGCAATTCTTTACCTGTATCGGCATGTCATCGGTCGGGATATCGGTGATTTGGGTGAGGTGATCCGGGCGCGTAAGCCAAAACGACTGCCGGTGGTCATGACTCGCGAAGAGGTTAAGGCGGTTCTCGATCAGTTAAATGGCGATAAATGGTTGATGGCCAGTTTGCTCTATGGTTCTGGATTGCGCTTGATGGAATGTCTGCAATTGCGGGTGCAGGATTTGGATTTTGCTGGAAGGGAACTTCTGGTTCGCGATGGTAAAGGTGGAAAAGACAGACGCACTATGTTGCCGCAATCATTGGTGGCTGCTTTACAGGAACACTTGATTCACGTTAAGAAAATTCATGACAAAGACCTGAACGATGGTTGTGGCAAGGTTCCGTTGCCAGGCGCCCTTGATCGGAAATATCCGCAAGCCCCGTGGGATTGGCGCTGGCAGTGGGTTTTTCCACAAGCGAACCGCTGGAAAAATAAAATCACCGGCGAAGAGGGGCGGCATCATGTACACGAGACGATTTTGCAACGAGCTGTCCGTGAAGCGGTTTCCCGTGCCGGTGTCGTCAAAAGAGTCGGGTGTCACACCTTTCGCCACTGCTTTGCAACCCATTTGTTGGAAGCTGGGTACGATATTCGTACAATACAGGAATTATTGGGGCATAAGGATGTGAATACAACCATGATTTACACACACGTTCTTAATAAAGGTGGAAAAGGGGTGCAAAGTCCGATGGACGGTCTGCTGTGAGGATTTATGCAGGTCTGTATAAAACGGGCATAGAATTGATCGCATGCCCGTAACTTACCGATTCTTATCTTAAAAATCGCATGATAGTAATTTGGTAGAAGAATTTATATAGCAGGGGCTTTCTGTGTTTGAGGTTTTATACAGAACTGTCTATTTATAGTTATATTCCAAAGGTAGTAGCATGAAAGTCGGAACCAAAGTAAAACTACTTTCAATCAACAATACGACGAAGACACCTGATGATTGCGATCCGAGTGAAAACTACTGGTCACTAATCGGTGAAGAAGGGACAATTGTAAAGCCGCTCAATGAGCGTTCTCGCTTCTTGGTCCAAATCGATAATGCTGACAAGCTTATTGGCCTTCATTGTCATAATGAAATCGAGAATAGTTTGTGGATACTCGAATCCGACTTGGAAGCTGTAAATGACTGAAGAATATAACAACCCAAAGGAGGTCAATCAAAAACCTGCAGGCGGCTTTTTGATTGCTCATTTTAAACGTTAGGGTCCAAAGGAAACGATGAACAATTCATTACATAATAAAAAGATTCTTATAGTTGGCGGTAGTTCTGGCATTGGGCTTGCCATTTCAAAACACGCCTACAAAGCTGGGGGACAACTTATTATAGCGTCCAGAAATGCGGCAGGAAGACATAATGATTTAGCGGCCCTAATTGGCAACGGAATTGAAACTTATTCCTTTGATATAACCTCAGAAAATGAAACGGTGAGCGTAATGGAAGAAATCGGAGATATCGATCATCTTGTCATTACTGCAAGGCCGGAAATCTCCCCCGCACCTTTTGCTGAAACTGATATTAAACAGGCAAAACAAGCATTTGAAACCAAATTTTGGGGACAGTACCAGCTCATACAAAAAGCACAAGGTCATATTCGACAAAATGGCAGTATTATTCTGACAACCGGTATTGCTGGCGAAAAAATCTTCAAAAACGCTTCAACCATGACAATCATTAATAGTGCCACTGATGCATTTTGCCGATTATTGGCGGTAGAATTGGCACCAATAAGAGTCAACGTTGTAAGCCCCGGTTTTGTTGCCCCCAAACCACCAGAGGTGGAGGCGTATGCTCAACAGTTCCCTTCTGGAAAGATCGCTTCACCTGAAGAAGTAGCGGACGCATATATTTATTTGATGAAAAATCCTTATATAACAGGAACATCTCTCGTAATTGATGGTGGTGCTATATTGATATAAAATCCTAACAAAACGCTGGAGAGGGACCAGGCTTACTGCGCGGCCTTTTCGGAAGTGCCTGATTCAGGAAAATTTACCTTTTATCTGAGCTTTTGGGGTTTAAAAGCCCGGCCCCTCAGCTCCCCGTTATGCATCAAGAAATAATTAGTAGAATTACCAATCATTTCTTGATGCAGGATAATCATTTAGATTGCCATTACCCAAGTGTTTGAACCGGACAGCTATCCACACACTTACGACAGCCGGAACACGCATTGATGGTGATGACGGCATACTCACCAACACTGATGGCGTTGGTTGGACATTCATTTGTACAGGCACCGCACGCCACACATTCGTCAGTGTACACGGTGGGCGCAATGATCTCCGTTCCCTCTTCGATGGCTTCAACAGGACATTCCGCATCGCAGACTTGGCAACCGATGCAGAGGGTGGCATTGACGACGCAGGTGTCATTGCCCTCTACGATGGCATTGGTCGGACAGACATCAACACAGGTTTGGCAATTAATACACATTTGTGAATCAATTCGCCGGCGATAATTCCCGGTCGGCACCCAAGCCCGGCCGGGTGTTTTCATCAAAGCCACGAGCCCGGCTGTTAAAACCGGGACACGAATCAGGAACTGCCTGCGCGTGGAACTGATTTTTTCATTTTTCCTTGCCATGCCCCCCCCCTTTTTTGTCAAACGCATTGAGTCATGCGTACCTCGCTACAAAACTAACTCTTGGCCATTAAGCAGCAGTTGGTCGTCTTTGATCTCAGCCTGATGGACCAGCTTTCCTTCCTGTTGTTCGAATACGCCTGTTTGCATCCCTTCAAACAGAGGAACGAGCAGACTTTGCTGGTCGGGGACTAAGCCCTCGGGCAGGCTCAGGTTGGAGGCAAAAGAAAACACGTCCACCAGTGTTTGTGGCTGTTGTGCGATTGTCGCGAAGTCCGCCAAGGTCATATCTTTTTTCAGTGCAATGGCAAGGTCACCATCCACGTCCCCTTCGGACAAGCCGACATGCAGATCTGTGATTTCAATTTGCAGGTTTTTTGTTAACAGTTTTTCCACTTGCGGGAGCAGACCCAGCCCGATCATGGGAAGCTGTTGTTGCATGATTTCTTCAATTTGCTCAGGGTCGTTCTGTGAGGCGGAAATGTTGGTCATCAAATCGCTGACCATGCTGATGTAGCTATCGTAGAGATTTTGTAGACTTTCGGAATCCAGTTGATTGATGCCTACACTGACGTTGACGTTGTTGATCTCTTCGTCGTCGGTAACGATTTTGTCGACACTGTAAGTGGCGGCCGTTGATAGTCTCTGGCTTTCTTCATTGTAATCCGTCGTCGATGTCATTTTGAGAGTCGAGACGTCCATAATGGCGTTTTGATCGCCAGCATAAACGCTGATCTGATCAACGGATATGGATGAGTCGCCGTCCATAATCATCGTTGAGTACACGTCGATATCGGAAGTAACGGAACACCCTTTGAGGTCGAGGACGTCGGCAATGGAAAAGCCATCAAAAGAGCCATTTGCCAGAAGGTGTTTGCCGGAGCGGTCTGTTTTAATGTCAAGAGTTGCGGGGCTGACCACAAAGTGATCTTCATCCACATCAAACTCAAAAGGAGCCAGGTCCAGAGTGGTTGAGAAACCACTGAACATGTTGAATTGACTGGTGATGGTGAGTGGGTCAACACCCTCCAGTGATTCATTGATAAAGTCGTTGTACCAGCTATTTTGTGTCAAACTGGCTGTTGAGGTGGCGCCAAGAATACCGTGCTTGGCTTTTTCACTGATGATAATCGTTTGAACCTTGTTGACGTCAGGCCACTGGCTAAAGGTGATTTTAAATTCGATTTCAGACGTACCGAATCCGCGCTCATACCGGGTAATTTCAAAGTTCGGGGAATAGGGTTGCGACTCGTACAGTTCATTGGCCTTGTCGACTTGACTACGGAGGATTTTCTCCATCATCAGGCCGTTGACAAAGGGTGCGGCAACAACAAGGGCGATAAGAACCACTGCGACTGCAAGAGCTTTTTTCATTGTTTTCCCATTCG
>NZ_AAEW02000040.1 GCF_000167355.1 Desulfuromonas acetoxidans DSM 684 | reverse complement strand
ACCTGCTTGCCAATGTTGAGCAGGCATTCCCCTTGTTGCAATGCATTGTCAGCCTGTGTCAATTTTGCTGAGGCATAGCTTGTGCGCCGTCGTTGCGGGGCAGTTCGACGGCTTGCCGGGCGAGATGGAGCTTGACCGGGGACTTGCTGGCACAGCCGGTCATCAGACCGGCTGCAACCAGGACAATCATCAGCACGCGATAAAATAAGGTCATCGATACGCCTTGAGGAAAGCTGGCATTCGCAAATGAATGCCAAGTCGGTTACTCTTTTTTGCGTGTACGCAAGCGAATGGACAGTTCCTGAAGTTGCTTATCGTCCACTTCACCTGGTGCCCCGGACAGCAGGCAAGTGGCCTTCTGGTCTTTGGGGAAAGCAATCACGTCGCGGATGGAATCGGAGCCGGTCAGGATCATCACCAGACGGTCAAGGCCGAAGGCCAGACCACCGTGGGTCGGCGCCCCGTATTCCAGTGCGTCCAGCAAAAAGCCGAATTTTTCCTGTGCTTCCTCTTCACCAATGCCGAGCAGTTCAAACATTTTGCTCTGGATGGCCTGATCGTGGATACGAATACTGCCGCCGCCAATTTCTGAGCCGTTGAGTACCAAGTCATAAGCTTTAGCACAAGCTTTACCGGGATCGCTGTCGAGCAGGGCAAAGTCTTCGTCGCGCGGCGCAGTAAACGGATGGTGGACTGCGACGTGGCGTTTTGCTTCCCCGTCCCATTCAAGCAGCGGGAAGTCGGTGATCCAGACAAACTGGTAATCATCTTTTTTGGCCAGACCGAGTTTCTGGCCGAGGTGCCCGCGCAGACGGCCGAGAGCTTCGTTGGTGATCGTTGCACTGTCGGCAACGAACATCAGCAGGTCACCAACCTGGGCATCGAGGGCCTGGTTGATTTTTTCCAGCTCTTCAGGTGTGAAAAATTTGGCGATGGGGGACTGCCAGCCGTCTTCGGTCATCTTGACCCAGGCCAGCCCTTTTGCACCGTAAATTTTAACGAAGTCGGTCAGATCGTCGAGATCTTTGCGTGAGAACGTTGCACAGCCTTTGGCATTAATGGCCTTGACCATGCCGCCGTTTTTCACCGCATCGGCAAAGACTTTGAATCCGCAACCGTCGACAATTGAGGACAGTTCGGTTAGCTCCAGACCGAAACGCAGGTCCGGGTTGTCGACGCCAAAGCGATCCATGGCTTCGGCATAGGTCATGCGCGCCATCGGAGCAACCACATCGACACCAATGGCTTCCTTGAAGACGCGGGCTATCATGTTCTCCATGATGGTCATGACGTCATCGGTGTCGACAAAGCTCATCTCGCAGTCGATCTGGGTGAATTCCGGCTGGCGGTCGGCACGCAAATCTTCATCGCGGAAACACTTAACGATCTGGCAGTAGCGATCGTAGCCGGAGACCATAAGCAGCTGTTTGAACAGTTGCGGGCTTTGCGGCAAAGCGAAAAATTGGCCGTTGTTGACGCGGCTCGGTACCAGATAATCGCGGGCGCCTTCCGGAGGTACTCTTTGTCAGGACCGGGGTTTCGATTTCGAGGAAGCCCTGCTCGTCGAGATAGCTGCGCACGGTGCGAGTGACCTTATGACGCAGGATCATATTCTTTTGCAGTGCCGGTCGACGCAGATCGAGGTAGCGGTGCTTGAGCCGGATATTCTCAGCGACATCGACATGGTCATCGAGCATAAATGGCGGTGTTTTTGAGATGTTAAGAATGCGCAGTTCGCTGACTTCCACCTCAACTTCGCCGGTTTTCATCTTCGGGTTAACCGTGCCCTCGGGGCGTGGAGAGATCGTGCCTTTAACGGCGACGACGTACTCGTTGCGTACTTTATCAGCTTTTTCATGGGCTTCGGGGTCGCGATCCGGGTCGAGAGCCAGTTGGGCAATACCTTCGCGGTCGCGCAGGTCGATAAAAATCAGTCCGCCGTGATCACGGCGACGTTGAACCCAGCCCATCAGGCAGACTTCATTGCCGATGTCCGCGCTGCTGATATCCCCACAGTAGTGGGTTCTTTTCCAGTTTCCGAGTGCGTCGTTCAAGGGTTGTTCCTCCCAAAAAGTATTTTATGGCAAACCGTTGTATCTCGGCTTGTCACTTTATTGAATAGATCGCGTTGACATGCCTCTGAGCATGTAAAACATGCCATTATAGCGATGTTGTCGAAGCATCGTCAAGCAATGGCCGCAGTTGTTCAAGAAGCTGGCTCAATTGCACGGCCTGTTGGTCGCCGTCGGCCATTCTTTTCAGTTGGGCACTGCCCTCACTGAGTTCGTTGTCGCCAATCATAATGGTATAACGGCAGTTGAGTTTGTCGGCCCGGCGCAGTTGTGCTTTGAGGCTTCTGCCAGTAAAGTCCATCTCCGCATAAATGCCCTCACGTTGCAACTGATGAAGGACCTTGAACGCAAATTCTTCGGCGTCCTTCCCCAATGTAGCCAGAAATAGCGCCGGGGGTGGGGTTTTAATTTTTTTGTCCTGTAGCAGCAACACCAGACGTTCCACCCCCATGGCAAAGCCGATGCCGGGTAATGACGGTCCGCCCAGCTCTTCCACCAGTCCGTCGTAACGACCACCGGCGGCTACGGCGTTTTGGGCACCGAGATTGTTTGTGACCATTTCAAAGGTGGTCTTGGTGTAGTAGTCGAGGCCGCGCACCATGCGATTGTTAATTGAATAGGCGGTACCCAACTGATTCAGACACTGCTGCACCGTGGCAAAGTGCGTATCACATTCGTCACACAGATGGTCCAGCACCGAGGGCGCATCTTGAGTTGCTTCCTTGCATGATTTGGATTTACAGTCGAGCACGCGCAGCGGATTTGTGGCATAGCGGCGCTGACAGTCCGGACACAGTTGATCAAGACGCTGCTGAAGAAAATCGATCAGGGTCTGGCGATAATCGGGGCGGCACTTGGGGCAGCCCAGTGAGTTGATTTGCAGGCTGACGTCGGTCAGGCCGACCGCTTCAAAGTAATGGCTGAGCATGGCCAGCACCTGGGCGTCCATGCGCGGGTCGTCAATACCAATAATTTCAGCGCCAATCTGATGAAATTGACGATAGCGGCCCTTTTGGGGACGCTCGTAACGGAACATCGGACCCAGATAGTAGAGCTTTGAGACCTGATCCTGATTGAACAGTTTATGCTGAATGAACGAGCGCATCACCGGAGCGGTGCCCTCTGGCCGTAAGGTCAGAGAGTTGTCGCTCTTGTCGTTGAAAGTGTACATCTCCTTTTCGACAATATCGGTGGTTTCGCCAATGGAGCGGCAGAACAGCTCGGTTTTTTCCACCACGGGCACACGGATCTCCTGGCAACCATAAGTGGCGAAAATGCGGCGTGCGGTGTCTTCCAGAAACTGCCAGGTGGCGATCTCACTCGGCAGAATGTCGTTCATCCCTTTGATTCCGGTTATGCTCACGGGTGACTCCTTTGAAAATCATGTTCTCCACCGGCCATTTTCTTGGCGTGGCGGACGGATTTCCTTTAATACAGGATTTACCGACTCATGGGAACCCCCGGAGAAAAAAAACTCTTACTTACGCAGGTGAAGCTCGGTTTAAATGACCCGAAGATCCCTTTGGCAAATGTGGCGTTTCGGTGCCGTTTTACGGCCAGGGTAACTTTGTCGCCAGATTGTGCCGCTGCCAGCCATCGATGGATTGGATCAGTCGTACCGATCCGTCACGATCCGTGCGGATTAATGTTGTCGGCATGGTTGCCAAGGTGTCGATGACGGCGCTATGGGGAAAATGGTAACGGTTGCGATACCCGACTGTCGCGATGGCCCAGGCTGGTTGCAAATCGTGTAGTAATGATTCATGGGCACTGTGACGGCTGCCGTGGTGAGGAAGTTTGATCACGTTAACCGGGCCGGGGGGAGGGTCTGCCAGGAGTTGTTCAACGCCGTGGTGTTCCAGGTCGCCGCACAGTAAAATTCCTTGGTGGTGATTGCGGACATAGACCACCAGCGACTGATCGTTTTTGTTGTGGGGCTGCGGGGCGACAAAAACACTCAGTTGTTGGTCGGCGGTGTGCTCAACGTCAGTCCAGCCTGCAGAAAAGACCCGGACCGGAATGTCGTGTGTGCCCAATACGTATTGCAGGCTGTCATGGAGGAGCTCTGGTGTTGTTGAGCACCAGAATGATTTGACCGGAAAATGCTCGAGGATATGAATGAGCCCCTTGCGGTGATCGGGGTGGTCATGAGTGAGAATAACGGTGTCGATTTGGTCGACGCCAAGACGGCCGAGAGCCGGTGCCACTAGCCGTTCGCCAACATCAAAGGTTTGACTGTACAGGCCGCCGCCATCAATGAGGCAGGTTGTGCCGTTTGCGCGTTGCAACAGCAGGCAATCGCCCTGACCGACACTTAACGCGCTGAGCTGCAATGTGGACGGGGGCATGCTCGTCACACCAAGGATTGCACCGCCAAGCAGGGTGGTAGTTAAAGAGGCAACGGTCAGGCGGCGATGTTTTGCTAACAGGGCGAGTAGTGTGATTGAGATTCCTGCCAGCACCAGGTGGTGAGGAACGGTTAGATACAGGCGTTGGGCCGCCAAAAATCCCTGACTGATGGTGGTTGCAACCGATAATATGCCATTGAGAAGGTCGCCTGCGGTGTGGAAGAGGAGGGGCGCACCCGGCAGGCCTGTTGCCAGCAGTGCGGTGGCCAGCAATGTCACTGGCAGGATGACGAGGCCGACCAGCGGTACCGCGTAGAGGTTGTTGACCAGTGCTGCCGGAGCCAGTACATGGAAGTGCCATAGCGCAATGGGCAGGGTTGCTACGGTTGCCGTCAGGGTGACCAGTGGCGGTAGTGCCAGCCAGCGTTGCCAGCGGTGTTGTTGCCAGTCCCGCCATGTCGGCAGCACCAGAATTAAGGCCGCTACTCCGGCAAAAGAGAGTTGGAACGAGGCACCAAACAGAGCCAAGGGCTTGACGAGCAGGATCAACAGGGCAATGGAGTACAGCAGGTCGTCAGGACGGACATGACGATGGCGGACAGTTAGCCACGCTGCCAGAGCGATGAGCAATCCGGCCCGCCAGGTTGGTAGTGCGCCGCCACTGAGGAGAAGGTAGAACAGCAATGGCGGCAGAATCAATACCGCAACCGCCTGCTGTAACGGACACCACATCAAAGCGCGGGTACTGCGCCGGTAAAGTTTCTGCACTACCAGGTAGAGCATGGACGCCAGCAGACCCAGGTGCAGGCCGGAAATGGCAAAAAGGTGTGAAAGCCCGAATTGAGCTAAGTCCTGACGTTGTGCTGGTGTCAGTCGGCTTTTCTCACCCAATACCAAGCTGATGAGAAATGGAGTTTGCGGATGATTGATCTTTGTCGCAATGGCTTGACCCAGCTGGCTGCGCCAGCGTTCCACTGCTACCAATGGTGAGGGGATGGTTGTCGGATGTTTGACCTCAATCTGTTTGGAAGAAGTGATGTAGCCGGATGCGCTAATTCCTAAGTTGGCCAGATAGCGTGGGTAGTCAAATTCTCCCGGTGTGCCGAAACGTCGGGGACGACGCAGTTTGCCGGTCCAGCTCAGGGTGTCGCCGGGGAGCAGCGGACAGTGAGAGTCGAGCAGATGAACGCGAATCCGCTGCCCGCTTAGAATTTCCGGTTTCTCGACCGTGACATCCATGCGCCAGCGTTGCGGTTGTGATTCCAGCCGTATAACCGTGGCCGTGATCTGCTGCTTGCCGGACGGTATCTCTGCTTGTGTTACGGACCATGCCTGGTGATAACAGAATTGACCGAGAAACAGCATACAGATGATGGTCGCGCTTGTTCGTGAGAGGCCTTGGCCGTGGCGCTGAAATGGAGCCATGGCCCACAGCAGTACGGGGATGAGCATAAAGGTCGTTGGCAGGTGGTGTTCGTAGCTGGCTAGCACCAACCCCAGGCTGTAGCTTAACAGCAGGAGCCAGCTTCCCAGCTGACGGTATGAGTGCAGCATGAACCTACCTTGCGGACGAGGAGAAGAGAAATAGACGCCGCAATGTTATTTCATTTTAATCTTTAAGGCAAGTTGAGAAGAGTAAGCGTTAAAACATGAAGCGGCGCATGCTGATATTAAGTAGCAGGCCGGTGCCGATCATGGTTGTCACCATACTGGTGCCGCCATAGGAGAACAGGGGGAGCGGGACGCCAACCACTGGTAGCAGGCCGATCACCATACCCAGGTTGACAATGATGTGCCAGAAAATCATGGCGGTGACGCCGATGCCCAGATACATACCGAAGCTGGAACCGGCCTTGCGGGCGATCATGATGCCCCACAACACGATCATCAGATAGAGCGCCAGCAATAACAGCGAACCGATCAACCCCCACTCTTCGGCAAAGACTGAAAAAGCAAAATCTGTATGCCGCTCCGGAAGAAACGACAGTTGCGACTGGGTGCCCTGCATAAAGCCTTTGCCCCAGAAACCACCGCTGCCGACGGCGATTTTTGATTGAATAATATGATAGCCGGTCCCCAGAGGGTCGCGTTCCGGGTTAAGAAAGGTGCGAATGCGGTCTTTCTGGTAGCCATGGAGTAGAAACCAGCCGCCGACCATCGCCAGAATGCCGCTGACACTGAGAACCATCAGGGCTGAGCGGCGAATCCCGGAGAACAGTGCCATGGTGACACCGATAAACATCAACATCATGGCCGTGCCGAGGTCGGGTTGTTTCATGATCAACAACACCGGGGTCCCGAGCAGTAATCCGGGTGCCCACAACTCCCTGAGACTATAGCCGTTTGGCTGTTCATTGCGGCTGAAATAGGCGGCCAAGGCAATGATCAACACCAGCTTGGTGATCTCACTCGGCTGCAGGTTGAAAACACCCAGGTCGATCCAGCGTGTCGCTCCCATGCTGGTTTTGCCGAACAGTAGGACCCCCGCCAGCAAAGAGACACAACCGATATAGCCATAAATGCCCAGATATTCCAGATGACGGTAGTCAAACAGGGCAACTGCAAACGCGATGAGCAGACCGAGCCCCAGCCAGTAGATCTGTTTAAGGTAGATCGGCGTTGCTGTCATGTTCCAGGTCGACGTGGAACTGTACAGATTCATGATGCCGATCCCTGCCGCAGTCAGCACCAGGCCCAACAGAATCCAGTCGATATTTGAAACCAGTCGGCGGTCAAACATGCACTTCTCCGTTGCTATTCTTCTGCGGCCGATTTTTCCGGGCCGGGGGAGATCTTGAAATAATTCTCGAGAATTTTGCGGGCAATCGGACCGGCGGCGCTACCGCCATGCTGGCCGTGTTCGACAATGACGGCAATGGCTATCTGAGGATCTTCCGCAGGGGCGTAAGCGACAAACAGGGCGTGGTCACGCAAACGATAGGCGACCTCCTCAGGGCTTTGTTTTTCACCACTTTCCGGGTCTTCCTGGATCTTGACGACCTGGGCGGTACCGGTTTTCGCCGCAATTGTCACATCCGCCAGCCAGCTCGATTTGCCGGTGCCACGTGGATGATTGACAACTTGTTCCATCCCTTTTTTGACCGGCTTAAGCGTTTTGTTTTTAATCCCGGCCTGGTGCAGCACTACGGGTTCATTTTCTTTGAGGGTGCGACCACTGTAATCGGCAATACGCCGGACCAGTTGTGGCTGATACAGGGTGCCGCCATTGGCAATGGTAGCGGTCATCACCGCCAGTTGCAGTGGCGTGGCCAACACATAGCCCTGGCCGATAGCGGCGATGACGGTTTCCCCTTTGTACCACGAGGCGCCATAACGGTTGCGTTTCCAGGTTTTGTCCGGGATTAGACCGGCTTTTTCATTGTCCAGAGGCAGGTCGAAACTGCGTCCCAGCCCCAACTCACGTGCCATGGTCGACATCCGTTCGATGCCGAGGCGTAACGAGATCTCGTAAAACCAGACGTCGCAACTTTCGCGCAAGGCTTTATTCAGATTAGTCGGTCCGTGACCGGTTTTCTTCCAGCAGCGAAAATCGCGTGATCCGAGAGTGATGCGCCCTTTACAATCGATCAGCTCATCCGGTGTGACCACACCGGCACGCAGTGCGGCCAGAGCTGTGACCATTTTATAGGTTGAACCAGGCGGATATTGACCGCTGATGGCTTTTGCCTGGAGGGGGTGATCGGGGTTCTTGACCAGGGCCTGCCACTCTTCCTGGCTGATGCCGCGAGCAAACAGCGCCGGATCAAAGGCCGGCCGGCTGACCATCGCCAGAATGTCGCCACTGTTGACATCCAGCACCACCGCGGCACCGGCCTGTTCATCAAACGCTTCCTCCGTGGCCAGTTGCAGGTCACGGTCAAGGGTCAGGTAGACGCTTTTGCCGGGCAGTGGATCCTCAACTTGCAGTTGCCGCAGCTCTTTACCTTTCACATCAACTTCGAGTAGACGTTCACCGGCCTGGCCTTTCAGGTAGGTTTCCAGATGCTTTTCCAACCCGCTTTTGCCGATGAATTCGCCAGCGCGGTAGCCCTGAAATTCACGACTCGCCAGTTCTTTTTCGGTAATGGCACCGATATGACCGAACAGGTGGGCCGCGACCTCACGATACGGATAGGCGCGCATCGGTTGCACTTCGATCAGCATGCCGGGCAACTCGACCGAATGCTCCGCCAGTTGCTCCAGGGTGTCGCGGTCGATGTCGCTTTTCAGTGGAATTGGGCGATAGCGTGGATAGTAGCGTTTTTTGTCCCAAACCTTGGCCAGTTCCAACCAGTCGCTGTGCAGATAACCGGCCAGATTTTTGAGGAGTTGCTCCTTGTCGGTAACCTCCTGGCGCAGCACGGAAACCGTGAATGACGGACGGTTGTCGACCAGCAATTGGCCGTTGCGGTCATAGATGGTGCCGCGCGGCGCGGCAATGGGGATATAGCGGGTGCGGTTTTTCTGTGACAGCAGCTGGTAACGTTCGCCGCTGATGATCTGTAGATACCACAGCCGCATGGCCAGCAGGGCGAAAAAAAAGATGGCTGCCAGCATGAGCAGCTCAAAGCGCCGTTTGCGGCGAATGTCATCAGGTTTGGGACTGTTAAGGGCCATCAGTGATCACCCCGAGTGTCGCAGTAGGCTGGGAGTCTTTGCCGGTCTGGTCCGACGGAGAAACGGTGTCGCAACCAGTACGGCCAGGATGTTGAGCAGAAGCTGCATTGGTAATTGAAATAAGACAATGCGCCAGCCCTGATCGGCGTCGGCAAAGAACAGCAAGGTGGTGATCAGCAGGACATCGTGAGCGGCGGTGCCAAGAACTGCGGCAAAAAACATGACCGCCGCATTGTCGCGATTAAGTTGGCGGCCGCCGAGGTAGGTGGCGCAGAACACCAGCAGCAAAATAAGACCGTAGAGGCCGAAGGTTGTGCCACTGAACACATCCAGAAGACAGCCGAGCAGCCAGGATGTGAACGCGCCCTGAAGCGGTGAGGAATGAATGCCGAGATACAGGGTGAGAATCAGTACCAGGTCGGGACGCGGACCGTTGCCGACCAGTGCCGGGAACAACGAGGTCTGCAGCAGGATAAACAGCAGGCCGCATGTCAGGTGGCGCACCATTCGGCTCATGGCGTTTCTCCGGTGAGGATCAACACGTCTTCGAGGCGGGCAAAGTCCACCGATGGTGTCAGTTCCAGAGTCTGAAAAAGGCCGTAATCGTGTTTGACAATGTTGGAGATAGTGCCTACCGGTAACCCTTTGGGGAATACGCCGCCGGTTCCCGAGGTAACCACGGTGTCTCCCAGTGCAACATCGTGACTGCGCAGGGCATATTCCAACGTCAGTTGTGCGCCTTGGCCGCGGGCGATACCGCGGGTCCGGTTGTGCTGGACAAGGACGGCGACTTCCGATGACGCATCGATCACCAGCAAAACCCGCGAGGTGTGCGCCGCACACTTGATGGTGCGTCCGACAATGCCTTCGGCGACCACCACCGGCATCCCTTCGTCAAGGCCGTTGTCAGTCCCTTTGTCAATGGTGATGGTGCGGAACCAGCTCGACGCGTCCACGGCAATGACTCGTGCCGGGATGGCCGGTAGTTCTGTGTTTTCAAGAAAGCCGAGTAATTGTTTAAGGCGCTGGTTTTCCAGCTCAATTTCACGCAGATGGGCCAAGTGACCCTGTTCCTGGCGCAATTGCTCCTTGAGAGCAATGTTTTCTTCCCGTACATGGATCAGGTCGATATAGTTGTTCCACAGGGCAGCCGTGTCACGACTGACGGCATCAATGGCCCGGTAAAAAGGGCTGGCCAGTTGCAGGATGGCTTTTTCAAACAGGGAGGTGTGCTCACGTTGTCGCAAGCTGTTCGAGTATAACAACAGCGCGCACAGCAGCAGCAGGCAGAATAACAGCGCGGTCTGATATCGCTTAAGAAAGTCGCGCATGAAAAGTCTCAGGGTGAACAGCGCAGGGTGGCCCCTGCGCTGTGATTGTCAAAAGGGATCAGGTGACGACGGTGACGCGACGCAACAGGTCCAGCTCATCGAGAACCATGCCGGAACCGAGAACAACACAGGACAGCGGGTCGTCGGCGATCATAACCGGCAGGCCGGTCTCGCGACGCAACAACTCGTCGAGGTTGCGCAGTTGGGCACCGCCTCCGGCGAGGATAATACCGCGATCGACAATGTCAGCCGCCAGTTCCGGTGGGGTGCGCTCCAGAGCGACACGGACTGCTTCAACGATAGCATTGACCGTTTCGGCCAGAGCTTCGCGAATTTCTTCCGAGTTGATGGTGATAGTGCGCGGGATGCCGGTGACCAAGTCACGGCCTTTGACATCCATGGTGTCCTCTTCTTCACCGGCGTAAGCGCTGCCGATTTCAATTTTGATCTGCTCCGCGGTGCGTTCGCCGATGAGCATATTGTATTTGCGCTTGATGTATTGGGTGACCGCTTCGTCGAGCTTGTCACCACCGACGCGAACGCTTTTGGCGTAGACAATGCCCGCCAGGGAGATAATTGCCACCTCGGTGGTGCCGCCGCCGATGTCGACGATCATGTTGCCGTTGGCTTCGGTAATGGGCAGTCCAGCACCGATTGCTGCAGCCATCGGTTCCTCGATCAGATACACTTCACGGGCACCGGCCGACTCCGCCGATTCCTTGACCGCACGTTTTTCCACTTGGGTGATGCCCGAGGGGACACAAATGACAATGCGCGGACGAACCAGTGCTTTGCGGTTGTGGACTTTGTGGATAAAGTAGCGCAGCATCTCTTCGGTGATGTCGAAATCGGCGATCACACCGTCCTTCATCGGGCGGATGGCCACAATGCTGCCGGGGGTTCGGCCGAGCATCTTTTTGGCTTCCACGCCCACCGCGAGAACTTTTTTCGCCCCGGTTGTATCCTTCTGGACGGCAACCACAGAGGGCTCACTGACGACGATCCCTTTACTCTTCAGGTAGACCAGGGTGTTTGCCGTACCCAAGTCAATAGCGAGATCGTTGGAAAAGATACCCCACAGGGCA
>NZ_AAEW02000039.1 GCF_000167355.1 Desulfuromonas acetoxidans DSM 684 | reverse complement strand
GTTTATGTTGGACGTGTCTCATTCAAACGAATAACACGCCCTTTTTGTATATCTGCTGGAGCATTATTATGACATTCCGGATTCGCAAGGCTTTCCTCTTCCCTCTGGGACTCCTCGCTATAGAGATTGTGGCCTTACTGGTCAGCTGCATTGTTTTAAAAGAGCCTATTGCCAAGATCGCCATTCTTGCCTTTATGATCTTACCGGTGATCGTGCTGTTTATCGAGTGCCTGTTCCGCCGCACAACCATTGGCGAAGACCAGATCGAAACACGCAAATTTCTCCGTCGCAAAATTGTCAAAATTGCTGAAATCACTGCAGTCGAAACCATTCAAGTCAAGAAACGGGCCTTTGTCACCCTGTGTGCCGGCGATGATTTTCTGATCATTTCCAACGCTTATTCGAAGTTTCCTCTGATGATTTCGCAGCTGCTCTCTTATGTTCCGGCTGAAACCGTCAGCGAAGAGACATCGCAAATGGCGGAGGAACCTCCCCGGAAAAGTACCGACATCATCTCCTGCTGGCTGGCCGTCGCCCTGATGGGATTTATTCTCTACGCGCAGCTCAGAATGCATTCGTGAGCCGAAAACCATGGCGGAGTTGCGGCGAATCAAAGACTGGCCGGAAGGCGATCGGCCGAGAGAAAAGCTCCTGCAGCGCGGTAGCGAAGCGCTCAGCGATGCCGAGCTGCTGGCGCTGATTTTACGCACCGGCGATGCCGCCAGCGGCACCAGCGCTGTCGATCAGGCGCGCAGCCTGCTCAACCAATTCGACAATTTACCTCAATTGGCCCGCGCCACCACCAGCGAACTCTGCACGATCAGCGGTATTGGTCCGGCCAAATCAGCGGAATTACACGCCGTATTCGAGCTGGCCAGGCGACTGAGCGACTGCGCCCTGATGCCGGGCGGCTCTTTCACCCATGCCGAAACGGTCTTCCAGCGTTACCGCAATCGTTTTTTGCGCTACAACAAAGAGGTTTTCATCGCCCTGCTTCTCGATGCCAAGAACCGCCTGCTTAAAGACGTGCGCATCTCTGAAGGCAGCCTGACCGCCAGCATCGTTCATCCGCGTGAAGTGTTTACGGCTGTGGTGCGCGAATCAGCCGCAGCAGTTCTGTTTGTCCACAACCACCCCTCCGGCGATCCCACCCCCAGCCGCGAAGATATCTCCATCACCCAACGGCTCAAAGAGGCGGGCGACCTGCTCGGCGTCCGCGTGCTTGATCACATCATTATCGGCCATGATAGCTACACCAGCCTCGCTGAACAGGGCTTGATGGGGGCCTCATGAAACGCGTTCTCGGGCTACGCACCGAAATCATCCTTTCCAGCGGATTATTGGTTGGCGCAGCATTGCTGTTTATGACATTTCTGCTGTTGCGCCTGACGGAATCACGCCTGCTGGACCAGGCGATTAAACTCCACACCGATCATTCAACGGCATTGAGCCTTTCTGTAGAACAGTTACCCGAGCTGGAGATGGCTCAGGTGGTCGAACACTATGCGCGACACCATAAACTCCTTCACTGGCGTCTCGTCGATCAACGGATGATGCCGATTGCGATGTCAACAACATTGACGGTTCATGGCCGCTCCCAGCGGGAGTTACGTTACGCCCTGTTGCGACAATCACCGCAGATCCATCTCAGTTTTCCCAGTACGTTGAATCTCTGGCCGAACTCTCAGGCTTCGGAACAATACGTAGAGATAACCACGTCTATTCACCGCTATGGCGCAACCTATGCTCTACAGTTGCGCTACCCGCTTCACAACATATTCGAACAACTTCTCGGCTTGACAAAACTGGCAGTGCTATTCTGTTTCGGCTACGGTCTGATTCTAGTTCTGACCGCCATTCTATTGCTCAACCCCTCGGTCATCCGCCCCGTCACCCTGCTAACCAGACGGGCCTTACAAATTACCGATGGTGATTTAAGTCAGCGCGCTCCAGAATCCGGACCGCGCGAGATTACCGAACTCGGCTCCGCCTTCAACCAGATGGTTGACAGTCTTCAGAACAGTCTCGAAGAACAGCGCCACCACTACCGCAAACTTCAGGAAACCCATGAAGAGCTGAAACAGACGCGACAGCACCTGGCCCATTCGGAACGCATTGCCTCCATCGGCAACCTGACCTCCGGCATTGCTCATGAGCTGGGCAACCCTCTCAGTGCCTCAATCGGCTATCTGGAGTTACTCAAAAAGCGATGTGAAGAGCCTAAAAACCGCGATCTCATTGAGCGCGCCCTCAATGAGAGCCATCGCATGGACCAACTAATCAAAGACTTGCTTGATTTTGCCGCCCCGGATCACGAGTCAGGCCATGCCAACTGTGCCCCTTCTGATGTCCTCAAACACAGCTGCGACATGTTATTGCAACAAGGGGCCCTTAAAGAGCGCCATCTATCGACAGACTGGCCGGAACAATTAAGCCACGTTTCCATACCGCCCATTAAATTACAGCAGGTTCTGGTCAACCTGATCCTCAATGCCCGTGACGCAACGGACAGCTATGGTGCCATTACCATAACGGCAACGGAAAATGACTCGAAGATCACAATTAAGGTTGAAGATAATGGCCATGGCATTGAAGGGCAGAGCCTGGAAACCATTTTTGATCCGTTCTACACCACCAAAGCGCCGGGTAAGGGTCGCGGCCTCGGCTTGTACGTCAGCTATCAACTGGTGCACGATGCTCGGGGCGAGTTACAGGCCACATCAACGCAAGGCAAAGGAAGCTGCTTTACGGTCACACTACCTATCATTCCCGGAGAGTCCTGATGAGCAAAAACTGCTCCATTCTCATTGTCGACGACGAATCCGCCATGCGTCATCTCCTCCAGACGATTTTAGAGGAGGAAGAGTATCAGGTCGACGCAGCTGAAAACGGCAAACAGGCTCTTGAAAAAGTCGAACACAATCATTATGACCTGGTTTTGTGCGACGTTCGCATGCCTGAATTGGATGGTATCGGCTTCCTCAGTCGTATTTTGCCTAAATTCCCTAGCTTAACCGTCATTATGATGAGCGCTTATGGGTCACTTGAAACAGCATTGAACTGTATGAAGAATGGCGCCTACGACTACATATCAAAACCGTTTCGGCCGGATGAAATTATTCTTACTCTGAAAAAAGCCCAGGAGCGATTACGGTTGCAACGGGAGAACGAAACGTTGCGGCGCGAACTTAGATCCTCTGGAGAACAACAGCAGATCATCGGCGACAGTACTGCCATCAAGCAGGTGCTGCATCAGGTTGAGACACTGGCGACCGTGGCCTCGCCGGTGCTCATTCAGGGCGAAACCGGTACCGGCAAGGAACTGATTGCCCGTGCGTTACATGAGCACAGTCCGCGCGCCAAAGCTCCCTTTGTCGCCGTCAACTGCAGTGCGCTGTCCCCGCAATTAGTGGAAAGTGAACTGTTCGGCCATCGCAAGGGAGCTTTTACCGGCGCTACCCAGAATCATCCGGGCCTGTTCTATGCTGCCAACGGCGGTACCTTGTTTCTCGATGAAATCGGTGAATTGCCTTTGGAGTTTCAGCCCAAACTACTTCGGGCTCTGCAGGAAAGAGAGATCCTTGCCGTAGGGGAGACCAAACCGCGCAAAATTGATGTGAGAATTATTGCCGCTACAGCCAAAAACCTTAAAGAATCCATTGAACAAGGCAACTTTCGGGAAGACCTCTACTACCGATTAGCCGTTGTTGAACTCACGGTCCCCACATTACGCTCACGTAAAGAAGATATCCCCTCGCTATGTGCGTATTTTCTCCAAAAAATAGCCACACGGGAGGGGCGTCCAATTCCAAGATTGACTAGCGATGCGAACGAGGCGCTACAAAATTATTCCTGGCCAGGCAATGTTCGTGAACTACAAAACGTCATTGAGAAGACATTGATTTTTTGCCGGGGATTGCTCATCACTGCCACTGACCTTCCACAAGAGATAAAGCTTCCTGCATCAACGCTGTCGTCCGTTGATGACGATATTTCTTTAAAAAAAGCCACAGAAGTTCTTGAGCAGCGCTACATCAAAGCGGCCCTTGAACGCACAAACGGCAAGCGCGCCCAAGCTGCGGAAATGCTTGAGATCAGCCTCCGTTCGTTGCAGTACAAGATTAAAGACTACGATCTATAGCCTGCAAGCAGGCAACAAAGAAGCGAACCACTGGTCAGTGGTTCGCTTCTTCTTTTTCAGTCCCATCGGATTTACTTAAAAAACTTCTCGCCAGAACCGCGTACGGGTAAAGGGCAGCCCCCCCATTTTAACAGGATTATTATAAGAACCATTTCCAAAGGATTTCATTCCATCCGGGGTTTTGATGTACAGATGTTGATCCTCTACCAAAGGTGTTGTGGTAACATCACCAACCTCCAACCCGGGATCACCATTTTCATCATTGAGCAACGAAATCCCTGAATAACTGAAGACGTAAATTTCCCCTTCATTACTCCCGGTACAAGGATCTTCTGTTTCTGAGGTTGCCGAACCGAAATAAATACTTCCAGCCGAGGCAAATGCAGAGGAAAAGATTCGCTGCCCGGCAGGCAGTTCATAGAACCAGTCCAAATTTATATTTTCTGTTGAGACTTCGCCTTTCTCAGCATGGTCTAGATAAGCGAAGAAATGATATGAAGTGTTACCGATATCAATATCCTCATCCGCATATGGACTGTCTCCTGTACCAAAGAAAATATAGATGTTGTAGAACAGATTTCCTGACGCATCCAAACTGTTGTCAACCACAACAGAAGGGGATGCATAAATCGAATGATGACGCTGCGACTCTGCAACCGTATAGGTTGTTGTCACATCATCTTCCTCATCTTCAGTTCCCATATCATTGACCACAGTGTAATCAAAGTCGACATTGATTACAGTTTGACTGATTTCATAGTTGGGCGCTTCAGGATCATCTGGCAAATTCACCTTATAGAGATATCCCTCATCCGTGCCGATATAGAGACGGTCAATGTAGCCATTGCCGTCAGAGTCTACAACTGCGGGCTGACCGGATGGCACGCCACCAACCCCACCGGTTTCACAATTCAGATAAATACGATCAATCAAACTGCCATCTTCTATATCCAGTACGTAGATGGAGGGATAAACAGTTTCATCATAGGTTCGGCCACTGACAAAAAAGGCCGCCCATTTGGTTTCACCGCCATCTACGATCTTTCCAATCACAGCAATCGCCGGCGAAGAACGGCTCCGGAACAAATCAGGATCAGCAAATTCCCACATAAATGTCGGATTATTAACATCCGTCACATCCAGACAGAAAATTGTATCGCCGCCATTACCTTCTGCGCTGATGACAACGGTTCGCCATTGATCGTTGATATACACATCAGAAACAGCCGGTGAAGCATCAACATAAGCTCGGTCTTCCCCCTTGAGGTAATTGTTTTTCATTCTGGATAACAAGTTAGCCGGAATAAACGCCCATACCTCGGATCCATCTCCATGATCTGGTGCAGTACCCCCCATTGTTTGCCAATTGAAGAAGGGAGCTTCTGATTCGGGTTCGGTATCAGGATATTTCTCTAATAACTCATCCCACCATTCTGACACTGCGGTAGCATCACTCCATTCAAAATATCCACGTTGCTCAACATCACCCGTATAAGCATTATCACCCCAACGAAAAGATCCGGCATCAAAAGCATGTAGCATGCCGCTACGAGAGCCAACCAGAACAAGAGTATCACGCCAAGCATTTGCCAAAACAAAGAGATCAAACCTTGCTCGCTCTTCATCCGTTATTGCCGTTCCGTAGTACCAGGTTGGCCGACCTGGTGCAGTAACAACCGCAGGTACCGAATGATCAATTGGATCAAGGATCCAGTCTTTTTTCGTACTAACACCATCCTTATACCCTCGAACCCAATTAACAAGCCAATCTCCATCCGCTTCGGTATAATCACCATCATCATTAAAGTCATAACGATAGCCATCGGGATAAACAAAGGTATCATCCAGCCCCAGCTGTTCATTGGTCACATCATTTGCAGAAAAAGACGCCAGAGACGAATCAGTCACATACCATGAGTACGAGGCCATGAGGGGTAAACCATCGCCAAGAGCTTCATGTGGAACAATAACCCACTCACCCGTAGCCCGGTTAATGCTTCCGGTTCCACCTAAGCTACCTTCCAAATCCCAGGTATGCTTATCTGTAAATGTTTCCGTACCCACTGTGATGGTAACACTTTCCGCGACAATGGGAGCATGGTCCAATACACCATAAAATGTTGTGGTTATACCATCCCCTTGCCACGCATTTCCCTCATCGTCGGTCATGGCTTCGCCAATGACGTCATTGATTGTAATCGAAGGATAATAAATGGTTCGTGTGCTGGGCTCCCGGGCCGTTAGTACTTCACCGGCATCCCACAGCACAACTTCATCGGTCAAATGCGTATCAAGAGGGTCATACACGCGAGTGGCACTAAGATGACCACGCAGCTCTGTTGTTGTCCAATCAACAGAAGGTGTTTCATAACTGCCGGAAAAAAGGACATTACCCTGCTGGACCGGAGAGGCCCTGGAAATCTCGCCATGTGTGGCAACGCTGCCATCCAGAATCACATCGACAATCTCCGGCACACAGGTCTCTTCTTCGCTGGTCATAACAGCTTTCCAGATCAATTGCCGACCGACTAGTCCCAGACCGGAAAAATCAATCCGACGCGTACGATAGGTATATTCTGGATAACCTGGCTCCCAATAAGAGACGGCATCACCAAGGAACTTATTGCCCTCTTCATCCAGTGCGTACTCTGCGACACTGTCCCAAGAATCTATTTCTATCCAATTGGTCCCATTATCAATCGACACATAATACGTAATCTCTGTCTGCCCCGGACAGGGCATGTAATCATAGACTTCAAACGTAACCGCCGTATAGTACGCACCAGCCTCTACCGGTTCGATGGCCTGGCTGCTCTCAAGCTGGGCAACCCCGCCGGTTCTACGTTCAATGATAAAAACCATATCGTTATGGTCGGTATCACCGCCACCACCTAAATCTTCCCAACCAAGAATCCATTCATTGGGCTTATCGTCCGGGGCACCGACAATAACATGCGGAAACTTCTGTCCACGAACAATCGGTAGTGTAGCAATATCATTTGTCGGATCATCATCATTGCTACTATTATAGTCAAAATGAAGATCAAAGTAGGTCTCGGCTCTTTGCCGTGCGTTAGAATCCAGCCACCCACTTTTCAAGACACAAGATGATTCTGTGCGATCCTTGCCCAAGAGATAAATTTTTTCGAAGTTATCCCCTGAGCAGTCACCGGATGTTGAAGAATAAGTATCCGGATTAAAGTCCGTTTTTGTATAAAAAACCTTATCCTCATTATCAACTTTAAGGTAAAAACCTAGCTCGGTTCCACCAGCAAAGGTACCTAACATTTCACGCGTATCTAATACGTTTTCTTCACCATCATTATTGTTGTCTTCACCTTCATAGGCGTTAAGGATGCCATCACCATCATCGTCGTTTACATTGTGGTAAACTTCATGCAGAGTTGCATCATCGCCTTCGGCAGGAAGAAACCAGCCAAAATCACTTAATGTGTATCCAGCGCCTTCGTGAAGAAAAGTAACTGACACCTCTTGCTCAAAAGGGATAATAATATTATTCGGATCAATAGCATCATCGCCAGTATTCAGCCTCAAATAACCATCTACAGTCGTACTGACGTTGTTTAACCTAAACTCACTGGCATTGAATCCACCAGAATAATCATCATAGGTCGAGGTGCCACAACCGGGAATCGTCGTTTCTTCAGCGATCGAAAAAGACGCCCCCAACGACTTATCTGCATCCATAACAAGATTAATCGTTTGCGAAGTTGACGTATTGGCACCACTCCATCCTGTAAATTCAGAGGTTAAATCGGCACTGGCTTGCACGGTCACCGATTCGTTCTCCAAAAAAGAACAAGTCCCATCAGAAGACAAAGAACAACTGTTGTCGCCATCCCCTGACATTATGACACTCCCGGTACCGTCACCACTGAATGAAATAGAAATGCTCACTTCACCTGGAGCTTCGCCGTCCATAAACGTTGCCGTGACTGCATGATCCACCTCATTCATATTCAAACTGGTTGAAGTCCCGGCTGAAACAACATCGCCACTCCAACCTTCAAAAGACCCGGCGATTGCGGTTGCAGTCAATATGACGGTCTCATCCAGATAAAATTGATATATCCCTCCGGTGGTACTGGCATATGAATGATTTCCAGACGATCCAACTAAAGTCACACCGCCACTCCCTGTTCCAGCAACGGTCAATGTCAGCTGCTCGGTTGGCTTTGCAACGAAATAGACTGTGACATCAGCATCACTACCCATGGTGAGACTTTCGGGATTATCGGTTCCAGAAAGATCTCCTCCCCACCCATTAAAAAGATCGGGTCCTGACGGTGTCGTTCCTATATGCACATCTGAATCAGTATCAAATTCGAACGATGCAACAGTGCCATCAATGTCGCGACTATCAACGGTGTAGGAAACATCGTCGCCACCAACTTTACCGATTAAAGAAACAACTCCATCACCATCTCCAGCAAAAGTTATAGAGAGCACCTGACGGGTTTCCTCAGGCTCAGTAAAATATGCCGTAACGGTACGGCTGGAGCGATTCATCGAAAACTGCAACGGATTGTCATTCTCATCTTGATACCCAATAAAGCTTGCGGACCAGTGATCAAATTCGGATAAAGACCCGTTTATTGGCGTCAGAGATACGGATGCCCATTTATTAACACTCAAACTCCGACTAGAAGTAATAACCTGCTCGCTATAGCCGAAACCTGAACTCACGGTGACACGCACTGCGCCATCCGTATTATCTGCAAGTATTATCTTCAAGGTTCTGTTATTGGATCCACCGCCTGGTTTGCCCAGTGCATAATTCGCAGTCAATATCAGAAGCACAGTGAACAGAACCACCCATAAGATTTGCACATTATTTTTGAATATCTTTTTCATATTCAGCCCCCTCTCAGTCCTGCTCAATTAATCTGTGCGCTAAAGTCCGTTATTCTGTTAATGTCATTGGAATTGTAATTTTTACCGGAGCCTGCCCCTTCCTGGGCACCATATCCTGCCAGAGCATTCCCCCCTGATGCGCCACCAAACAAGCTAATTTCAATACTGGCGGTTCCACCATCCGGAACATGTGCAGTTGCCCTCATGTAGATAATAGAATCATTGTCATCAATCGCCGAACCACCATCGTCATTGTTCCAGACAGTCACATCGTATTGATAATCTGTCCCGAGAGTTCCACCAGTAATCCAGCGTGCACCACCTTCAAAACTCATATCTGTTGCAGCATCAACACCAACTTGAGATCCATTCAGGACAAAATCCCAGTCTGGATCTTCACCAGCAGCTAAATGCGCATTATTGTTCGTGATGAAGATCGATTTAAAATTTCTTCTCAAATGCTCGATCCCAGCCTCTGCTGCATAAAAAGCCTCTGCTCGACTGCGCTCAGTGGAAGAAATCATGGTTTCCAAGATCGAGGTATTTGTTGCCGCCAACCCTATAATTGTCAGAAGAGTCAAAACGACCAGAGCAACAATTAACGCAGCACCGCGTTCATTTTTTATAACAGTAGCCATCACGTCACCTCTTCCAATCTATTTAAAGGGCCAGATTTCTTACTTTGACTGTTACAGTCAGCTGACGACGTCGAAATCCATCAGCAGGACCAGCTCCATGATCTTCAACGGCAGGACGATTTCCTGTGAAATTTTGGTGTTCATGGGCAGTCCGGCCGACGACATTAAGGCGCACTAGGCGCACCTGATTTTTTTGCGTATTGGTCAGATCTGCATTATCAATCCATGTGTCCACAGCCCCGTCGCCGGCAGTGTCTAGTCCAAAAGCCAATTGCATATCTTCTATGTATTCAGCAATGACCTGGCCACCACTGCCACTATCACGGATAAGGCATGGAATACCATCAACGTTTTCTATGTAGTAAATCGCTTCATAAATTCCATCGGTATAAAAGAAATTTATCGTGCTTCCGGCGGGATAAGTATTAAGAACTTTATTGGGATAGGTCACCCCGTTATAGGTGTAGTTTGGTGCGTTGCCTATTTTATCTGAATTGGGAAGAGTACTGGTATGAAACAGGACCGCCGATGAACTCCCATCAGGTGCTGTTACAATAAAGGGCATCCCTGGAGTTGGTTGCGTATAAGGAACACCGTTACAATAACACCCATTATCCCAGGCACTGTAGGGAGTCGTTTCAAGATCATCAACGACAATCGCTACAGTTGCCGTATCCGGCATGTCATTGGAAAGAATCAGCTGAGGTAAATCATCACAAGCACTGTAGGTTCCAGTTGGATCGGTTCCACAACCATCGGTATTGAAATTCTGGTAGCGAATCACAACGAGATCTGTTCCTGTAACGATGTTGGCAACAGTCGCGGCATTTCCACTTAATCCGTCAACATTGTTTTCGAATTCGATCGGGAAAACCTCGTAGCCACCATAGGACATGTTCAGGATTCCAGAACCGGCCATGCGTGCATCTCGTTCAAGATACATTTTGGCAACACGGACGTTCTGCTGCAATTCTGCCAATTCTTCCTGAACAGCATATGTTTTCTGACTTTTGTTGAACAGGTTCAGTACACCAAGCAGCACCACGGCCGAAACCAGAAGGGTGATCAATATTTCTACCAATGTAAAACCACGATTATTCATAATCACCCCTCATTTGAAACAATAGTGCGCAACTCCACCTGATGGACTTCACCATCAGACCAGGAGACTGTAACCGTTATACGTTTCAGACCAACCAAAGGCACATCATTTTCAATCAATGTTGTTCGATCGAAATAACCGTTAATACCTATGCCATTGTCAACCGCCGGGAAGGTTACATCATTAACCGCATCATAATCTTCACTTTGAATCCGTTCGATTCGGTTTTCAGCTAATGCAGTTGCCTGTGAAATCAGGTTTCCTTGTCTGTTACCTTCAATGGCAACACCTTGCAAACCAGCCAGACTAAGTAAACCCACAGCCAAAATAAGCAAAGCGATCATTAATTCAATCAGACTGAATCCATGCTCAGCTTTCAACATTCTTACCTCCTTTAATCCCAGCCAGATCCATAATTCTTCCAGACCTTTACACGGCCTGTCGTCGCCAAACTGCTCATAGCGAATGTCTCATTTTCATCATTTTTCAGGTAGACAGTTCCTGACTCACTTGTTCCATTGGGATTAAACACAACCCGATCAGCCGAAAAGCTTACGCCATCTATCGGTAACACAGTAGCCCCCGGACGCAATCCTTTACCACTTCCAAAATTAATCTTTGCTGACAGGCGCACTCTTTGATACACAACCTCATCTCCATCGGTCCAATCTTCGGATCCGGCATCCTCTCCTGAATTACTCAGCACGACATATTGTCTGCCTGCAGGATCAAATTGAATGGCCCAAACGGTTGTATCTCGGATCGCACCAGTTTTGGCCAAGACCATATAATGCGCGATATCATTCGCATCTTTTTTTAAAGAAGCTCTCTGAGCTCTTCCCACAAGATAAAAACCCGCTATAGCTGTCAAAATTGTCAGCATGGCTATAACCACAACAACTTCTAGCAGAGTAAATCCTTTTTGATCTTCCTTAGACATGGCTGCTCCTTCTGTTTTTGCTTATTAAGTTCAATTTGCATGCCATGCCGACCTACCTAAAATCCAAAGGATTTCACCAAAAAAAGGCTGCAAAAAATGCACTTTTGTGCAAATTTTGCAGCCTTTTAGGCTGAATATATTTATCCTAGCTACTGCACCGGTACCGCCAACACATAACTGCTCTTCTGACCTTCACCCAGCAACGATCCCAGCTCGGTTGCCACCATCACAGCCTGGCCATCAACAACGGCAACACCTTGAATGGGACGCTCCAGCTTATCGCCGAGAGTTCCCTTGAGCATCATACCGTCCTGATATTTGAAAACAGCCAGCCAGCTTTGATCAACGGTTGAGGTCACTCCTGCTGCTTGGAGCAGTGTCCCTTCTGCACCAACAGCAACAATTTCCTTGATGCCATCACCATCCAGATCTGCAGCGACCGGAGCCACTTCACATACGGCGGTGGTAATCATCGGGTTTTGAGCGGCAGGATCAACATCATAAGTAACGCCGGAGATGGACGCGCCAATCTCTTTGTTTGATTTGTAAAGCTGCTGGGTACCGGAGTAGATATACAGTCGACGGTTACGGACAAAACTCAGTTCGGGCTGTTGGTCGCCAGTCACATCAGCAATCACCGCTCCGATAATTCGGAAGTTGCGTGGAATCTCAAATGCGACATCACGATAATCCAATTCGTCACCAGCCAAATATGCTTCACGAACCCGGTTACCGTAAAAGGTTTCCCGATTGAAATCCTGGGTTAGCAGCAGTTCGGAACGACCATCACCATCACCATCAAAGGCTGCCAACAGTTTGCGCATCCCTTTTTCCACAACCGAGAAGCCATTTCCTGTCCATTTCAACACATCGGTCTCAAGGCGATCATCCCCCCAGACATTGGCAACAAGATAAAGTTCCGATTCCGTCGGCTGCCACCAGCTGATAGAAAGAATCTGACCAAGAGTGGCACTGTCGGCATCTGCCAACATAGTGAGACCATTACTGACGTCAAACACTCTGATTTGTCCGAAACTTCCTGCGGCTAAAAGATATTTCCCGTTAAATGGTTCAAAATCAGCCGTTCTGGTCGTATCACCGAATTGGCCAATTTTGTTAAAACGGGGAAACTCCATATTCAGCCCACCCGTCGAAAAACTTGAGACCTGTTGTGGCGCCTGATACTGAACAGTGCCGGAATTCTCTACCGGAGTTGGTGTAATTTGTGGTGCGGCAATCGATGGAGCCACAACACGAGGAGCAGTCATCGTTACGGGTGCAGGGGTTGCGGCAACAGCAGCAGTCAAAGGATAGCTCCTCAACAATTGCCCCTGACTGTCGCGGACTTGCAACGCTCCAGCACCGGCTTGAAAATAAAGATCTGCTTGAGTTGAAGCACTATTCCCCTGCCATTGCAAAGCAGGAACAGCATCTTTAATCTGAGACAGGACATCCTTATTGGTGCCCTCGTCAACGAAAACCGCATCAAGGCCGTCAAAGCGATGAATTGCCGTTCCCGGTTCTAATGTTGCCTCACCCCGGAGAACTTTGGCATAGGAATAACCGGTCTTAATTCGCGTCACCTGAAGTACAGCGGAAACACGATCTAAGGAGCCAATGACTTCGCCAGTAACCGGGTGAACAATTTTTTCACCTTCAGTAACAACACTGAACAAATCGCCACTGCTGACCCCTTGACTGCTATCGACGTCTAAAATGTATTCGCCACCTGCGGCCATGACGACATAGCCATTGACTGGTGCAAAATCTTCGCTTAACTGATCGGTTAATGACGCCCAGGCACTCACCGTCCACAATAGTCCAATAAGCAGGGGTGTTAGCGCTTTTAACAGTGTCTTCATT
>NZ_AAEW02000038.1 GCF_000167355.1 Desulfuromonas acetoxidans DSM 684 | reverse complement strand
TATTGCAGATCAAATTAATGGTCGTACCTGATACGCCGACCATGGGGCCGAATTCGCGCTGACTGATATTGGCGTCGGCCAGCAACTTTTTGAGATAGATTTCTTGCACGGGGCGGTCCCACCCGTGGGGTTGGTTTGATTTCGGTCTGCCCATTGCTGTCTCCCTGTCGTTTTCCTAATCAATTAAAGCGCCGGTTTCCTTGGCGTAGAACATATAGACTTCAACTCGTTTTTTTTTCTGCTCTATATGCTCCCGCCCCAAGCTCTGGGGGATAAAGTTCTCATGCTCAAGCATTTCCAGTGTTGCCGTTAACTGATCGGATTCGTTTCTGATGTCCTCAGCATTAGTCGTTGTTCCACCAGGTCTGCCATCGGTAAGGCCAAAGCGGAGGGCTTTTGTCGCTGCTTGTTGAATTTCAGCAGCCTCCTCAATGAGAACTGTCAATAAATGTTCAACTCTATTCATTACCCACTCCTCTACAGTGCCTGAGCCTGATCGGCATCCATATCGCGCCACTCCTGGTCGGCGCAGATTGCTTTGATCACCTCGTCGGCACGGTTAATTTCGATACTGGTTCCAAAGGTTGCTTTGAGTTCTTTGTTTAACGCCGGTTCAATGCGGCCTGCGGCATCGCGCAGCTTCTTTAAAAACTCGCTGATCGGCATGTTTTGCGCGACCAGATCGCGGCCCACTTCCATGGGGGTGCCGCGTTTCGGCATGGTGGTGAGGTTGCCGAGTTTGGCGGCCTGGTGGCCATGCACAACCAGGGTACCGCCAAAGGGGATGTCGCCTTTTTTCTTCTCTTCACCAAAAGCCAGATTGTCGTTGATCTTGCGGGCTTTCTGGGTGGCGGTTTCTGGCTGGGCATGGTATTCGACGCCGATCTCTGCGGCAGTAACTTGGAATCCGTTTGCGTCGGTCGCGACCGGATTGACCAGATATTCCTCTTCGTTCCACACTACGGCGATCTGCGGCAGCAGCATGGGTCGGCGGCGGATGGTGACTTTGACCCGTGGCCGGATGCCGGGGATGTGCTTGAGCGGGTAGCAGACGGTATCAATGGTGATGGTGTTATCCTGGGCCACGGTGCGCTCAAACTCCGGTTCGCTGTACACCAGTTGCAGCACTTCATCGCTGGGGCATTCGCGTAATTGCTCGGGCGTGATTTTCAGCCAGCATTGGGTACGGGTCATCTTGTGGCGGGTGTGGATGCGTGAGCCGTTGAAGTGGATCATCCAATCCCGCGCCCAGGCATTGAGTTCGTCAATGGTGTAGGCCGGTTCCAGGTGCAGGGTGCATTCAAAGTCACGTTCGACGATGTTCTGCGCCCCTTCGGCACTTCCCTGGCGGCGCGGGTTGTGCGGCATGTTTTTGGGGATCTCAATCTCCAGCGCTTCGAGCATGGCCAAAATGCCCTTGGCAATGTTGGCGCTACCGGCGTCCATGAGCAGGAAGAACGGCACCCCGCGAAACGGAAACTGATCGTGACCAAGGCCGTGCCAAGCGCTGGAGAGAAAATCGAAGGTAATGCTCTGGCTTTCACCGGCAGCCACGTAGTATTTGACGAAGATCGTGCCGCTGCAATGATCGACGAGGACCATGCGGATCAGGCGTTGCTTGATCTTGGCGAAGTTCTTTGGCTTCTTTTCGCGGAAGTCGCGTTCGTCGAGGATCGCAAGCCCTTTGCCTTTTTTGAGGTAATACTGAATGCAGATGGAGGCATCGAAAATATGGCAATGGTTGGGGTGATTGCTTTTCATGCGGATGCTGGGCGTATCGGAATCAAGCGCGGCTTTGTTCATGCCCCGTTCTTTCAAAATGGCCTGCAAACGGGATTCAGAAATCTGACCCTCTTCGATGACGCCGTTATCAATGGCAATTTCCAGAGCTTTTTTGACTGTCATGATGACGCCTTTGACCTGGCGGGCGGTGCTTTGCATCAGGCTGCTGACAAAGTGAATTTGATATTCGCTCAACTCGCTTTTCAGCATCCCTTTGTCCTCCCGTTTTTTCCGGCCAGATTCGAACCCGCACTCTTTGGCAACCCGATACAGGGCATCGCGTGACTTGCCGGTCAGGGTCTGATATTCAGCGATGATCTTTCCCCGTTCACCGTGTCCAGCCTGTTTCAGGCGTGCTGTCATTTCCCGTTTCCATTCCATGGCATCGCCCCCTATACGCCGCGCAAGTGGGGAACTTTTTGTTCTGGATTTTCCTCTTCAAACTCGGCGATCAGGGCGTCGCTATCCCACGTTTTACCGTCGGACTCATACAGGGTTTCTGCGGCTGCGTGGTAGGCGGTGGCGACGCGCTGGAAATATTCGAGGGTGGCTACCAGTTCGGCTTTCATACGCTCGGTGAGTTCGGCATCCAGTGCGCCGTCGTCGACGCTGTATTTTTCAAGGATGTCATCGACCACCAGTTTGTCGGCAGCCAACTGCTTGAGAAAGGCTTCCTCTCCGGGAGCAAAGCCCTGTTTTTTGGCGCGTGATTCGTGCTTTGCCAGCTCTTTTTCCTGGCGGTTAATCACGTCTTCTTTGCTTTTGAGGATGCGGTCTTTGGCTTTAAGGGCGGCTTGTGTCTCTTCAGCTTCTTGCGTTTTGGCGTCGAGCACGTTTTCGATGGCTGCCTGGAGTTCTTCGGCATGGTCATCATCCAGGGGAATCGTTTCACCGCCGATGGTCAGGGTCTGGGCTTCGATCTGGACGCTGCCGTCGCTGGAAAGCTGGCGGAGTTTGCGCAATTCGCGGTAGCCGATGGAAAAACTGCCGACGGCGGCAATAAAGCTCTCACCAAAAAAAGCAAGATTCGTCAAATCTTCATCAACTTTAGAACGAGATAAGCCTATGTAATTACAAAATTTATCCCAAGTTCCAATATTCGGAAGATCCTTGTAGATTTTTGATTCTTTAACGTCTTTCAACCACACCAAACTGCCGACGTCGGTAAATTTCTTGATTAACTCGAATCCCTGAATGCGACCTATCATTTCATGGCATTCAGCAATCATCTGTTCACGCTGCACCTGATCATTGACGACAGCAGCTTCCTGTCTCTTTTCCATATCAACCACCTCAAGGGCGGCTGTAGTCTGATCTTGAATATCTTGCTTTGACATTTCGTTTCCCTTCGCCTATGCGGTTAAATCAGCCTTAACCCCGCTTGACACTGTTAAAGGCAGAGCACAGAAGCGTTCCGTCGGTGGCATAACAGACGATGCGCTTCATATCTTCTGCTGGGTCGATAAACACGATGACTTCTTGCCCAACCAGATCGTTTAGTGCGGTACTGGTATAGAGCCGTCCACCGACTTTAACGTTGCCGCCGCGCTCGACCATGCGGTGATTGGACAGGCCACTTTCATTGCAAAATTTCTTAAACCAAACGGCTTTCATAACGTCCTCCTTTTTTTAGGCATCCAAAGTCGCCAGCGTGTCCCGGCAGTTCGCCAGGGTGCTTTCGACCTGGCTCTTATATTTCGCCCACAGCAGTGCCGCCCCCATGCCGAGCTTGTAGTGTTCGCCGACCAGCTCAACAAAGCCGATCTCGATCAGCGTGGCCAGGTGGCACATCACGGTGCCGTTGGCGATATCCAGAGCGCGGCTGACTTCTTGACCGCTGACTGGCTTTTTCTGCTCGGCCAGAAACTTCAAGACTTTTCCCGTCACCTTGACGGCATTAATTGTTTTGTAGGTTTTACCCATCAGTTTTCCTCCAGCGGCATACGCCGCAGTATCAATGCAACAGTCCAGATCAGACCGACTCCGAAGAGATTCAACCAGGGGAACAGCGGCCCATCCGATCCGGCCAGCGAGATCCCGCCAATCAGTAAAAATGCGGCGAAAAAACGCATCATGAGAAAGTTCCTTTCAAGCGGCGCTTGGCACGATTCAGGGTCATTGTCGCCTCGTCGATAATCCCCAGCGCGGCCAGCTTGGCCTCTTCTTGCGTCACGACCTGGCCATGCACACTTGAGGCTAAAACCTTAGTCGGTGCCAGGGAGTCACAGACAACCTGGATAGCGTAAAGCAGGTAGGCATCAATGGGATATTCAGCTGGCTTTGCCGCATAGGCATTGAGCATGTCAACGGTGATCGGCTTGCGGCATTGCTTCTCTTTGTAGCGCTCCTCTGTGCGCTTCAAATAGGCGTTCACCCCGTCGCAGATCTGTTCACGGCTTAACCCGGACTCACGCTGTGCCTGCTTAATGGAAACGGCGAACATCATATTGATCTCATCCTCGTTTTCCGGGCCGTTGGCCGGGAGAGCAATCACCGACGACGCCATATCAACCTTTTGTTGGACGTAGTTGTCGACCTTGGCGGCAAAATCGAGCACGCCTTGCGCTGGGTCTATTTCGTTATTTTTCTTTGACATGGTTTTGCCTCCTTTCCTGTCTAAACAAAACTGATCGCTAGAGATTGAATTTAGCTCCTGGCCCCGATACGCTTTTTACAACACAGACAGGAGGTCAAAATGTTCCCATTACAAAACGACGACACCTTAACCAGTTTCACAACCTTTACCCTTTACCGTGGTGGGCGCGGCTTAAAGATCGAAGTCCACCACATCCTTTCCGGCGCAGACGCCGGGGCTTACAGGGCTTACCCTGTTGAAGATGAAATCTTCTCAGACGAACAGTTTTGGGGGCACGGCAACAGCGAGCTGTCAGCACTCCGAAACGCGCTGCTAAAGCTGCAGCCTGTTCAGATTTCGGCGGTGTTTCCCCGGTCTCCATGAAAATGATGGCCAGCTGTGTGCGGTAATCTTTCAATTGAGCTTTCGTTAACATTTTCCGTCCTAATCAAAACTGTTTTGACGTTAGTTGGCGGTTGCGATATAAACACTGTTAATAATTGTTTAGACTTAGCTGGCTGCGCGATGCTCAACAGGTTGAACACGTGGCCCCGGACCAGACGCCGGATAACGATCAGGAAAGACCTCTTCAACCGGGTACCCGATCTCTGACGCAATTTGCCGCTGGACGCGATCAGAGACGACATTGCCTTGAATGACGCGGTTCACATGACTACGTGAGACCTCGCAAGTGCGTGCGATATCGGCCTGCAAACAATTTTTTCGCATCAAGGCGATTTTGATTTCCAAGGGGGTTTGAGGGGTGACTTCTTGTTCCGCCATAGCAAAACTCCTTTAATAAAAAACTGACTAGTTGCGCTATATTGCCGCGCCAATTTGTTAACTTGAAAACAACAATAGTGCAGATATCTGCACTTGTCAACGGAAAAGGTGCAGATATTTTCATGATCGGGGAAAGACTTCGCAACGAGAGAAAACGGCTAGGTATGACACAGCCAAAGTTTGCTGAGGCTGCTGGGGTATCAAAGCGAACTCTTATCGACTGGGAAAAAGGAGAGACATTTCCTACAGCAATGCAGCTATCTGCACTTTTCAATGTTGGTGTAGATATTCAGTATGTTGTTGCCGGGCTGCGTGAATCACAGAACCAACGCTCTCAGGTTTTGAACGGTGATGGAAACATCCAATTCGGCAATATTTCAGTTAATGGAAAAGGTCGTTTTTTATCGGGTGAAAAATATCCAAACACAACTGATAAAGAGGTAGTAGAAGTCGGAAAAGTTGCCGAAGCGCTTGAAGAATATGTTTCTCAAAAGGTGGCAAAGAAGATTATCGATGAATTGAAAAAATGAAATGATGTGTAATTGAGGAGGGCCAGTGGAAAAAGAAGCTCGCCAGAGGATAAAAGGATCAAACAATATCCAAATAGGAGATGTGAACCTAAATTTTTTAAATAAAACCCAGGCCGATAAATGTCTAACATCTGTTCAAAAACAGATTTACATAATACTCTCATGTAGTCTTGTAGCTACGACATTTCCCAATTCCACAATAAATCAGGTGGCATGTATTATTGTCATAACCTGCGCGACAATCATTCTCGGCATAGCTATGTGGCGATCCGAAAACAAATTTAACCACCTACGCATGGCAACCTCGGCAATGCTGCTACTCTCTCTGGCTACAGGATGCGGCGGTCCTATGCTGGCAAAAATTCAAGACAACCATATTCAACAACTCGCCGAAAAATACAAAACAGGAACCATTGATGGCTTCTGTTTTATGGGATTCGGCTTAGAAGACATCAACATAAACAAAGCCGCTCAACAAGGCGGGATAAAAAATATTCACTTCATAGACTCAGCCCGCAGTTACGGTCTTATCAGTTACGCCAAGGTAACGGTATTCGGAAAATAACAGGAGGTGAAAATGGCAAAAAACAATCTCCCACATTACATAGTCTATGCCTTTTGCTCAGCTTTACTCCTCATCGGAATTTTCTACACGTCTGGGAAAAGCATAGATCAAATAGAATCAAAGCAGGGCGATAACAACCTTACAAATAAAATATTAAACTCTCAAAAAGCTAAAAACGGCGAAAAGTTACTTCACGAAATCCTTGTTTCCCATCGAACAATTGACCAGTTTTATTACGTTCCTCACCTTTGGGGAGAACTCACTGAATCACCAAAAATGAGCATATCACTACCTGCTGGAGCATGGGATAATCTCACCGAATATCAACAAGGAACCCTTGAAGCATACGTGGCTAGCAAAACAGTAAACGCCTGGTTAAATCCATTCAGATTTTCATCAATAAAAGAGAACGCCCCCATCGCCTGGAAAGTAAAAGAAAGCGCAAAAAAAATGAAGGTAACCGACTGGGAAATTATCGAGGGGAAACTAACAAATAATGGACGGGATATCTTGCACGAAAAAACAATTTCAACCGGCGAAAAATGGCAAGGCAAAGACTTATCAAAATACTTTTGAAAATAACGCGAAAAATAATCTCTTCAAGGCAAACGTAAATCAACGTAAACCACAATTATCGTAATAATGGTCTGTCAGTTATCGTGCCCCCCCTCAGTTTTTGCATACTTTTGAGCGGCCAGTCAAAAGTATGTCGGCTGCCGGGACGAAACCCGGCGACCTTGACTTTGATCTTGAGCTTCAGTGGTTTGCAACTTGAAACGAATCGCACCAGCGAACTTCATCTGTTCGCGATGGTGCTACCCACGTGACGCGGGCTTCCACATCAGCACTGCCGCGCCAGAAACCGATCCAACTGATTAGCAAATGCTGTACGATCCGCCGCACTGAATGCCGCCGGTCCACTGGTCTCAACACCAACACCACGCAACTCATCCATCATATTGCGCATGGCCAGGCGCTCCTGAATGGTATCGACATCATACAATTCCCCGCGGGGATTGATCGCATGTCCGCCCTTTTTCAACACGGCAGCCGCCAGGGGAATATCCGCCGTAATCACCAGATCCCCTTCAACCAGCCATTCCACAATCTGCTCATCGGCCACATCAAAACCGGCCCCGACCAGCCGCGATGAGATATGCGGACTGGCGGGTACGCGTAACGGCTGGTTGGCTACCAGTATCAGTTGAATCTGTCGCTTCTGTGCCGCACGATAGAGGATCTCTTTAATCACCCGCGGACAAGCATCGGCATCAACCCAGATGGTCATTGGTAGTTCTCCCGTCCGGTTGACGACGACCGGACATCATGATTGATAACAGGACAATATTTTCGCCCCTTGTATAACATGCTATAGTCGACACAGTTCATAAAAATTCATTCACACTCATCGATTCCCCCAGGAGACGCTGTGACAGAAAAATTGGCAAAACACGCTGAAATCTTAAACGTCATCGACACACTCGCCAGCCGTTATCTGCAGGGCAAAGTCAAAGCCCTGCGCCTGGCTATAATCGCCCTGCTGTCTGACGGCCATCTGTTGCTGGAGGATATTCCCGGGTTAGGCAAAACCACGCTGGCGCTGGCCCTGTCCCGCGCTCTGGGCCTGTCGTTCGGTCGCATCCAATGTACCAGCGACCTGCTGCCCTCGGACATCACCGGCCTGTCGATCTTCGACCGCGAAAAAAACAGTTTCCGCTTTATTGAGGGGCCGATCTTCAATCACATTCTGCTGGCGGACGAAATCAACCGCGCCATGCCCAAAACCCAGAGTGCCATGCTCGAGGCCATGGAGGAACGCAAAGTCACGGTGGAAGGGGTCAGTTATCCGTTGCCCGACCCGTTTATGGTCATTGCCACCCAGAACCCGACTGAGCAGATTGGCACCTATCCGCTGCCGGAATCGCAACTGGATCGGTTTCTCATTACCACCGGTATCGGCTACCCGCCTGCGGAGCTGGAAAAACAGATCATCCGCAACGGCGGCATTCGCGAAAAGATGTTGGAGATTGAACCTCTTCTTTCCCGTGAAGACATTCATCTGGCCAAACAGGCGGTTCAGACCATTCATCTGGATGACAAACTGGTCGATTATCTACTGGCCATTGCCGAAGCAACCCGTAATCATCGCTTTATCAGCGCGGGAATCTCCACGCGCGGTGCCATCAGCATGACCACGGCAGCACGCGCCTGTGCCTACCTTGATGGCCGCGACTATGTGATTCCCGAAGATGTCAAAGAGATTGCCGGACCGGTAGGCGCTCACCGCCTGATTCTGCGCAATGAGCACCAATCCCTGAACAAACGCGAGGTGATGGTATCGATTCTCAACAACGTACCCGTTCCTATGGTCTGAAACTGACCAAAGCGGGAACGCTTTACATCGTTATGACCCTGTTGCTCGGCTTCGGTGCGGTGAATACCGGCAACAACCTGCTCTATCTGATGGTTTCGGCCCTGCTCGGGTTCATGTCGGTATCGGGGATTCTCGGCCACTGGAATCTGAAAAAGCTACAGGTCGCCCTGGAGCCACCCGATGAAATTTACGACGGTCTGGAAACCCTGGTACGGGTACGTCTGTCGAATGAACGACGGCTGCTACCAGCTTTTTTGCTGGATATCTCTTTTGCTGACCACACCGGCAGAGGACACCTGTCGGTGGTCAAAAAAGGCACGCACCAGAGCGTCGGTGTGCCGGTGACCTTTACCGGCCGCGGCATCCATGGGCAACACGTTTTGATTATCCGTTCAACCTTCCCCATCAATTTCTTTATCCGGAGACGTATCATCGACCTGGATCAAACCATCCTGGTGTTTCCCCGGCCAATCTCCTGCCGTCATCATCAGACCATGGAACAGGCACAACGTGACGGGGCCTTGGAGAGTCCATTGAAAGGCAGTGAGGGCGATATCAGTCGCATCGGCAATTATCAGGGCACGGAACCGCTGAAAATGATCCACTGGAAACTGACGGCGCGTCACGATAGCGTAAAGATCAAGGAACTGTCCAATCTGCAGCAACCGCCGGTGGAGATCAACCCGTTGGCACTGCCCGGTGCCGGGCTGGAGCAGCAACTGCGTTGCGCCGCGTTTCTGATCAACGATCTGTTGCGTCGCGATCACCCGGTGGGACTGAAACTCAACGACCAGATCCTGCCTCCGGCTTTGGGCCAAGGCCATAAAATTCACCTACTCAAGGAGCTGGCAATCTATGGTCAGGATTAAAGCACCACTCGATATCCTCACCTATAGTGTGGTCCTGCTCGGCCTGCTGCCGCTGTTCAGTTGGTTGGATGTTCCGGTGCAGATTGTGACTGTGGCCGCATGTGTTGGTGGAGTGGTTTCTGATCGCCGTCAGCACTATCTCTTGGGGCCAAAACTGGCCACGGTACTCACCTTTACCTTTTTCGCCATCTATCTGATGCAACTCAACCTGAGCAATGTGGTGCCGCCGGCGGTCAACCTGCTCGCCCTACTGCTCAGTATCCGTCTGGTGACAGAAAAACAGGGGCGGCATTATCTGCAGATTTTTGTGTTGTCACTGTTCTGCTTGGCCGGTTCCTCCTTGCTCAGCCTGAGTATGCTCTACCTTCCGGCCCTGATCCTGATGGTAACCGGTGTCACTATTGGTCTGGTGCTGTTGACCTTTTATCACCGCGATCCCAGCCTGCGTTTAAATCGCGCCCAGATCACCACTCTGTTAAAAACAGCGGCCATTCTCCCCATCGGCTCATTGCTGCTGATGATGGTGCTGTTTGTTATCCTGCCACGCACCCAGTTCCCGCTATGGAACTTTCTCAATCCCAAAGCATCGGCTACCACCGGCTTCAGTGAACAGGTACGCCCCGGTGCTTTTGCCAGCAACTCTGCTGTGAAAACCCTGGCCTTTCGCGCTGAATGTGACCAACTGGGCGCACAGGACCTCTATTGGCGGGGAACCGTCCTCAATACCATTGAGGGTTCAACCTGGAAACGTACAGCGCCACAACGGGAACAGTCCCGCTTGGTTGGCGGGAAACCTGCAACCTGCACCATCACCCTGCCCGCGACAAACAAACGCTTTCTGTTTACCCTCGATCGCCCCGTCAGCCTTGAGGGCATTCAATTTCATCAGCACGGCGACCTCGTTTTTCAATCGCGCTGGCCCTTGCGAAAAAGCGTCAGTTACCAATGCCAATCCCGGCTGGGTGGTCAATGGCAACTGCAGTCTGCCGTGGACGAAGCACTTTATCTGGAAACACCGACAACCCTGTCACCGCGCGTGCAACAAATTGCCGCGCAAGTGCGTCAGCAAACCAACGATCCACGCCAACGTATTGCCCTGATTGAGCAGTTTTTCCGCGATCAACAACTGGCCTATGCCACCACGGATCTTCCGGGCCCCACGGCGCCGATTGACGAATTTCTGTTTGTAAAAAAACGGGGCTATTGTGAGTTTTTTGCCTCATCCTTTGCCTTATTGCTGCGCCTGTGTGATGTACCGGCCCGTTTGGTTGGCGGCTATCATGGTGGCGACTACAACAACCTCGGCGGTTATTATCTGATTACCGAAGACCTGGCCCATGTCTGGGTCGAGGCACTGGTTGACAACCAGTGGCAACGCATTGACCCAAGCCGCTACGCGGCGAATGCCGAAACCGCGCTGTTGGCGTCACGGCAACAGGGATTATCTCTGGCCAAACGCACCATGGACAGCCTGGAATATTTGTGGACTCAGGTGATTATTAACTTTGACCTGAACAGCCAGATCAGTCTGGTGCGCAACAGTGGCCGTCAACTCAAAGGGCTCGTGCCTGATATCAGCAGCATTGTCCGTGGCGGCCTTATCCTTCTGGCCCTGTTGCTCAGTGCCGCCACGCTGTTGTGGTGGCTTAAATACCGTCAGACGACCCCGCAACAACGGCTGTTGAAACGCTACCAGAATGCCCTGCAGAAACGTTACCACCTGGAGCGTCTATCATCGACCCGTGGCTTGATCGAACAGGCCCGACAACTGAACAATGCTGATTGCCTTAAATTCGCCCAACGCTACAGTGCCATGCTTTATGGGAACCGGCCTTTCAGCGAAGCGGATTACCAACGGCTTCACGCTCTCATCGACAACATCCTTCAGGACACAGGTGATGTTAATTAATTTGTTCGGCAAGCCGAAAGCGTAAAACTCTATAAAATTACAGGAACTTGCAACGCAAACCTTTCGCAAAAGGTCAACATTTTCTCCCTCCCGGCACAAGATCTTTCAGCGTGTTTCAGCCAAAATCTCCATAACACCCGTATAAAACTGGGACCACAGAGATCAGCACATGATGTTGTCAGCATCTCGCTCTGGTCAAAGCAGATGATTGTCGCTACAATAAGCGCGCTTTTCGCGTGAAGGAGTTTGTATGACAGCCACATCCCGCCATCGTCGTTCTGTGCCAACACTCAGCCTATGGCTGACTGCCCTGGCCGTTTTTTATCTGACAATCGGCGTGCATCTGCTCCATCCGTTGTTTCACCAGGGCCACGAGGACTCCCCCCATCATGCTCTCGCCTACCAGCACAGTGAGCAACACCGTCACGCGCCTTGCCCGCTTCATGACTATTGTCAGACCATTCACCATTTTGATCTGGCGGATGCTGTTGCCGCAGTTCCAATCTTTTCTCTGGATGCGGTTTATATCCGCCCCATCTATCGCCAGATTCAACAACACCTTGACACCAGCTACCCGGCTCGCGCTCCTCCCATTGCCTGATTGCACACGACCCGTTATGTGATGCTTTTCGTCATTGCCAACGGCAATGAACGGAATTTGTGCACGTTCAATTGAAATGCGCGCCAGCGCATTGAGGAGGAAAAATGGCTTTTACTCTGCCATGGAAATACAGGGGAGTGGTGTATCCGCTCGCCCTGCTGTTTGTGTTGGTCTCCATCAACCCTGTTCAGGGTGAACAGATCACTGAGCTGGAGACCATTTTGGTAACGGCTTCTGCAGAAAAAGAGGATCATCCCGACCAGGTTGGCCAAGAGGAACTGCGTCATGAACATGTTGTGGACTTGGCCGAGCTGCTCAGCCAGCAATCGGCCAGTACGACACTGATCCGCAAAAGCGGCTACGGCAATGAGATTGCCCTGCGCGGCTTTGGCAAGGCCAACCTGCGGGTGTTGTATGACAATGCGATGGTCGAGGGCGCCTGCGGCAGTCGCAAAGACCCGGCGTTGTCCCACGTGCCGCTGCTGGCCGTGCGCAAGGTCAACGTCCAACCCGGCCCGTTTGATGTCAGCCGTCAGGGCGGACTCGGCGGCGCTATCAGCGTTGAAACCGTCGACCCCAGTGCTGAAGAGCAGGCCGAAGTGTGGTTGAAAGGTGGCAGCTTTGATTATCGCAGCGGTGCCGTTCAGGTGACCGGCGGTAACGACACCATCCAGGCATTGCTCGGTTACGCGGCAACAGAGATGGATCCGTATGAAGACGGCGATGGCCACAAACTGACCGATTTTGCCCCGGCTGGGCGTCCTTACTCCAACGAGGGAGAGGACCAGGAAGCATTTACCAAGCAGGATGTGTGGGGCAAGCTGCGCTGGAACATCAACCAGCAACACAGCCTGACTCTTTCACACACCTACGGCAAGGCCGAAGATGTGTTGACGCCGCGAGTGGCCGTCGACATCGAAAAAGAGCGCACCACCCTCACCCAACTGCACTATGATGCGTTTGAGTTGTGCCCTTACAGTGACCATCTGCAGGTGCGCCTCTATCATCACGATGTTCAGCACAATCCCTTTGACCGCTATCGGGACTTGGTTGGTGCCGGTCTGCCATCGTTCCATCGTCGATTTGAGGCACGCTCGACGTTTCGCGGCGCTTCGCTGAGCAACACGGTGGAACGCGCCTGGGGTGAACTGACCGTGGGGCTGACCCATGATCATCAGGATTGGAACGCCGATGCCTATAACAACGATGCCGACATTCTGATCAATGACCAGTTCATTCCCGATGTCGACCACGATATGTGGGCAGGCTATGCCCAGATCAAGGTTCTCACCGGTCCGGTAACCTGGCGCAGCGGCATCCGTTATGATGATTCGACCATGGAAGCCGGTGACACATTGAAATTCAGCCATGCCATCACCGACAGCAACCGCCAACATGACCGCACTGCCAGCGGCTATCTGTTTGCCAGCTGGTATCCAACCGATTTCAGTCGTCTGTTTGTCGGCGTCGGCCGCAGCGTACGCCTGCCCACCGGCGCAGAGCGTTACCTGCAAGGCTCTCCCACCTTTTACGGCAATCCTGACCTTGATCCAACCATTAACCATGAGCTTGACCTCGGCACGACCCTCGACGGTGTATGGGGGCAGTGGACGATCAAAGGATTTTATTCGGATCTGGATGATTACATCTATCAGCAAGCCTCACCGGCCAAGACCTGGGTCAATATCGACGCCCATATCTACGGCATTGAAACCCGCTGGAACAAAGAGATCGTCAACGGCCTGACTCTGGATGCCGGTTACGCTTGGCAACGCGGGCGCAAAGATGACCAACCGGCAAACAATGACGATAAAGACCTCAGTGAAATCCCACCCTGGAAAACCCGTCTGGGCCTGGAATATGAAAACAATCGCTGGGCCGTGCGCGCAGAGTGGTTGCATTCCGGTAAAGCCAGTCAGATTGACGAGGAGGCCGGAGAGGTGCAACTGGCCGACTGGGACGTGGTGAATCTGACAGCCAGTTATCATTACTCGGAGCATTGGTCGTTCCATCTCGGTGTGGAAAATCTGTTTGATGAAAGCTATGCCGTGGCCAATTCCTATGAATACGATGTGGTCAGTGGTTCCGCCATCACGCCACCGATTGTTTACGAGCCGGGACGGATGATCTATTTCAGTGTCATCAGCCGCTGGTAACCTGCGCATTTTCCCCCGGCACCAAATTTATGCGTGTCGGGGAAAAAAATGCCTTTCGTGACCTCAATCACATCACCAAGCAATCATCCTGATATCTTATTGAAAATGACTTTCAAACTCTTTTTCCTTACCAAGCAAGAGTTGAGCGCGTTCATTTCATAAATAAAGGAGGAAACCATGTCAGTCCTAATCGTTGGAGCAGACCGCATTCAGTCCATGGTCCCCAAAATGGAGGCCATGGGTGTAGAACAGGTAACCCATTGGGATACACGCCGTTACAAGGCCAGTAAAAACAAAATTCCCGAGCATGTTGACCTGGTGATCTTCTTTACCGATTTCCTCCATCACACCGTGGCCTTGAAACTTAAAGAGAAAGTTAAAAGTCTTGGACTGCCGACAATTTACTGCCGTCGCGCTTGGAGTGAAATGGCTCCAGAGCTGCAAAAACAACTCGAAAATGAGAGGTAACATCGCGGGAATGCTGCCATATCATGGCAACAAAATATAAGCATGCATTCCACTATTTATTCTTCAACACTAATCAACAGAAGGAAAGAAAATGAAAAAACACTTGTGTGCTGCCACGTTTTGTCTGCTGCTCAGCCTGTTTTCAATCAC
>NZ_AAEW02000037.1 GCF_000167355.1 Desulfuromonas acetoxidans DSM 684 | reverse complement strand
TATGATCTTTCGGTAGAAAAGAGGGGGCGTTTTCTATGACTCATTCTTTCCACAGAGAACTCACCCTAACCCGCAGACATGATCTTATCTGGCGCATGACAAGGAGCGTTTATCCATGACACGAGTGGCAATTATTGGAGCCGGTGTTTCCGGACTGGCGACAGCCTATGCCCTGGAAAAAGGGGCGCAAGCACAAAATATCGATGTGCAGATTACCGTGATCGAAAAGCAGCCGCGCAGTGGCGGAAAAATCTGGAGCCGCCAAGAAGAGGGTTACCTGTGTGAATGGGGGCCGAATGGTTTTCTCGATAACAAGCCGGCCACCCTCGATTTGTGTAAGGCGCTGGCCATTGACGATACACTGCTGCGCTCCAACGACAATGCCCGCAAACGATTTATTTTCAGTGACAACATGCTCCATCGTCTGCCGGAAAACGGCCCGATGTTTCTTGGTTCCAAGCTGATCAGTTGGCCGGGTAAATTCCGTCTGGCCGGTGAGATGTTTGTGCCAGCCAAGAGGGATGAGCGTGATGAGACGCTGGCCGAATTTGGTCGTCGCCGTCTTGGAGCTGAAGCTCTGGACAAGCTGATTGCTCCCATGGCTGGAGGCATTTTTGCCGGTGATCCGGAGACCATGAGCCTGAAGAGCTGTTTCCCGCGTATTGCCCAGTTGGAACAGGAGTACGGCGGTCTGCTCAAGGCGATGATCAAGCTGGCGCGCAAAAAAAAGGCGGAGCGCAAGGCCGGTAAGCAGGTGGCATCGGCTGCCGGTCCCGGTGGCGTGCTGACCTCATTCAATGGCGGCATTCAAGAGTTGACTGATGCCCTGCAGGAGTCTCTGAGTGCGACGTTGCGGTTTGGGGTGGCGGTTGAGAGCATGGAATATTTTGATAATTATATTCTTGGTCTCAGTGACGGCAGCCAGCTCGATGCCGATGTGGTAATCAGCGCGGCACCCGCCCATGCGTTGTCTGGAATGCTGAAAAAGATGAATGGCGAAGCGGCCAAGCTGCTGAATCAAATTCCTTATGCGCCGATGAATGTGGCCTGCTTTGGTTTTAATCGCGCGGATCTGCAGTGTGACCTGAACGGCTTTGGCTATCTGATTCCGAAAAAAGAGGGTTGCTCCGTTCTCGGTACTTTGTGGGATTCGAGCATCTTTCCGCACCGAGCGCCGAAGGATAAAGTTTTGCTGCGTTCCATGATGGGCGGCGCAACCCGGCCTCAAGCCATTGATTTGACCGATGATCAGGTGCTGGCGCTGGTGCAGGCGGATCTTGAGCGAATCATGGGTATCAAGGCGACACCGGAGATGGTGCGGATATTCCGTCATCAACAGGCGATTCCCCAGTATGTGTCCGGTCATGCGTCACTGGTTGCTCAGATTCGTCAGGAACTGAGCGCCTGCAAAGGGTTCTACTTGACCGGTAATGCTTTTGAGGGGATTGGTCTCAATGATTGCGTGGCCAATGCTAACAAAACGGCTGCTGAAGTGTTGGCGGCTCTTTAAGCAGATAAGCTGAAGAGCAAGATCAACGTCAAGGCCGCGAGGTTCTTCGTCTCGGCGGCCGACATACTTTTGACAAGCCGCTCAAAACTATGCAAAACCGGCTGGGCTTCTTCTGGAATTAGTTCACTCGGAATTGAGTCTGTTATTTGGTTCCCAAGCTCTCCCGTTCAGCAGCACCGAACGCAATGAATGTCAACGCGATGGTTGTCGGCAACCTGTTTGAGCATTGGCGAGTTTTTGCCGCCAATGTGAACGGAGTTCCTCTTCATCCTGAGCAACAAAAAAGGCCCTGCCAAAGCAGGGCCTTTTTCATATCTTAAAAATGAAGACTCAATCAGTATTTACCGAACTCGTCATCATCAAGAGCTATTTTTACCGGCCCACTGGTGCTGGCCCCGCCCCAGACTTCATCGTTGTCCCCAATGTCAATAGTCGCCGCTGCCGCAGCGGGTTGTTGCTGCGGTGGTTGCTCTGCTTGTGGCGGCTGCTCCAACGCGGGCTGGACTTTTGCTGCAGGTGTTTGAGTCGGCATGGAAAAGGCTTCGTCATTAAGGGCAAATGAGGGTGCACTGCCCTGACGCAGAGTAAAACGGCTCAGTAGATGTTGCAGCGTGTCGGCTTGACTGCGCAGCTCTTCAGCGGCTGCTGCTGTTTCCTCGGCGCAGGCGGTGTTTTGTTGGGTCACATCGTCGATCTGCGACACGCCGATGGAGATCTGCGAAATTCCCTGGGCCTGCTCGGTGCTGGCTCGGGCGATCTGAGATGCAAGAGTCGTGGCCTCGGTGACGCCGGTGACAATCTTCTCCAGTGACTCCGCAGTCTTTTTGGCAATTTCGGCACCGGCTTCGGCTTTGGCGACTGAACCTTCAATCAGTTCTGTTGTCTCCTGAGCGGCCTTGGCACTGCGAGCCGCCAGGTTGCGCACTTCTTCGGCGACAACGGCAAATCCTTTGCCGTGTTGTCCGGCGCGTGCTGCTTCTACGGCGGCGTTCAATGCAAGCAGGTTAGTCTGGAAGGCGATCTCGTCGATTACCTTGATGATTTTGGAGATGTTCTGGCTGGCCTCGTTGATGTCAGCCATGGCCTTGTTCATTGACCCCATCTGATCGCGGCCCTGTTCGGCGTTTGTCTGCACCTGTTCGGTCAGCTTGCTGGCATCGTTGGCTGAGTCGGCGTTATGGGTGGTCTGGCTTGACAACTCCTGCAGGGAACTGCTGATCTCTTCGAGAGAGCTGGCTTGCTCGGTGGCACCCTGCGACAGGTCTTGACTGGAGTCAGAGACCTGGCTGGAGCCGGAGTTGATTTGTTCGCCGGCCATCTGCACTTCGAGCATGATGTTGTTCATGTCGTCACCGAGTTTTTTGAGTGCGGTGCGCAGCAGGTCCCGCTCGTCATGGGGGTGAACATCGAAATCAAGATTGCCGGAGGCCAGCCGGTTGAGAGGTTCAACCACTTCTGTATTGAGGCTGTCGGCAAAGCGATCCATGGTTTTGGCCAGTTGGCCGATCTCGTCACCGCGATCAAGGTTGAGGCGAGTGTTGATGTGGCCATTTTCGAGAGCGTCGAGCATTTCAACCGTACGTGTCAACGGAATGGAGATGCCGCGTGAAATGCGGATCGCTAGAATCAGGCCGATAATGACGGCCAGAGCGCTGATGGAAATGAGAATGATATTGGCCTGAGAGAGGCTTTTCTCGCTGCCCTTCTTGATGGCGCTCAGTGCTGCAAGGCATGCTTCCTGAGCATTCATAGCGGAGTTGTGCATCTCTTTGTTGAGTTGTTGCTGCTCAGTCATCTGGTTGGCATGATTCTCGAAATTCTGCTGGTATTTGAGAATCTGTGCTCGCGCCTCCTGAGTCATGGCGATGTTGTCTTCATCGTCAAAACTGTCTTCAAGGCGCTGAGCAAGAATCAGCATGTTTTTTATACTCTTTCGGGCGCGTTCAAGGAATTTTTCGTCCAGAGAGATGATGTGCTCTTTTTCAAACTTACGTGCATTGAGGAACAGCAGGCTGATGGTCTGGGTGTAGCCGAGCTGTTCCATCACATAGGCCAAGTCGTCCTGATAGTCATATTCGTCTTCGTATTGGTCCCGCGAGGCGATGGTGTCTTCCAAGATCTCATTGAGAGCTGTTTCTAGCCCCTTGATCTCTTTAAAGGCGTCATTGGAACTGTCCTTCATCTGTTCCATGCTCTGCTCGCGCAGGCCGCTGATGCGAGCGTAATTGTTGAATGCGGTATAATAACTCTCTGCATCGGTCAGAGCTTGGCTGACTTTGCTTTTGGCTTCTTTGTCTTTCAGCTCGTTACTGAGGGCGACGCCCTGGTTTTTAAGTTGCGCCAGAGCGCTGCGTAACGTTTCGGCATCTTGCTTGTCTGAGGTTAAAGCGAAGCGTTGCTCGTGGATTCGTGCGGTATTGAATTGGGTCAGGATGTCGTTAACGGATTGCACATGGTCCATGTTGACGCTGATGGTGTCCATCCCTGATTTTCCGACTCGGCCGACAATCATGGTCAGAACGAGCAGGCAGATGAACGACAACAACAGCTTGCGGCCGATACGCATCGATTTAAGCATTGAATCCCTCCAGATTAACATTCGGATAAGGTGTTAATGAGCTAGGCTGATGCCTGGATTTTGTCAGTAAAGCGTGCATAACAATGAATAAGGTGTGAAAAAGTTGACCCTCTGCAGTTGTTGGGGTATTTTGCCACGGAATTTCACACGACAATTTCAGAATACTGATTCGTTCTGCTCTTGTAAACAATATCCGGGCGATTTTAAGGTTTAATTATGCAAAAACATTACCAGAAAGAAGTGGATAAACGGCGAACCTTCGGCATTATCAGCCATCCTGATGCCGGTAAGACCACATTGACGGAAAAATTACTGCTTTATGGTGGGGCGATTCAGATGGCTGGTGCCGTCAAAGCACGTAAGGCGTCGCGGCATGCCACCAGTGACTGGATGGCCATGGAGCAGGAGCGTGGTATTTCCGTTACTTCATCGGTAATGAAGTTCAATTATCGCGACTATGAAGTCAATCTGCTCGATACCCCCGGCCACCAGGATTTCTCTGAGGATACCTATCGTGTTTTAACGGCCGTGGACAGTGCGTTGATGGTGATCGACAGTGCCAAAGGGGTTGAGACACAGACGCGCAAGCTGATGGAAGTGTGTCGGATGCGTAATACGCCGATCCTGACCTTTGTCAACAAACTTGACCGTGAGGGTTTGGCACCGTTGGATATTCTCAGCGATATTGAAGAAACTCTGCAGATTGAATGTGCGCCACTGAGCTGGCCCGTCGGCATGGGCAAACGCTTCAAAGGCACTTACAGCTTGTACAAAAAGCAGCTCCACCTGTTTTCGGCCCAGGAGAATGAGCGGGTCAGCCAGGGGATTGTTATTGATGATATCAACGATCCGCAACTGGATGAACTGCTCGGCAGTCAGGCGGAAGAATTGCGCGAAGATATTGAACTGCTCGAAGGGGCGGCCAACCCGTTCAGTCTGGAGGATTATCTCAAGGGGAATCAGACGCCGGTCTTTTTTGGCAGTGCTATCAATAATTTCGGTGTGCAGGAGATGCTGGATGCGTTTGTTGAACTGGCGCCAACGCCGATCCCGCGCCAGACAACAACCCGTGAAGTGTCGCCCTATGAGGAGGAGTTCAGCGGCTTTGTGTTTAAGATTCAAGCCAATATGGACCCGGCTCACCGCGACCGCATCGCATTTATGCGCATCTGCTCCGGTCAGTTCAAGCGCGGCATGAAGTTGCATCATCACCGCATTGGTAAAGATGTGACCATCGCCAATGCCACCATCTTCATGGCTCAGGACCGCAGTCACGTTGAAGAGGCGTATGCCGGGGATATTATCGGGGTGCATAACCACGGGACGATCAAGATCGGTGACACCTTTACCATCAAGGAACCGTTGAAATTTGTCGGTATTCCCAGCTTTGCTCCCGAACACTTTCGTCGTGTTCGCTTGAAGAATCCCCTCAAGACTAAACAGCTTGATAAGGGACTCATTCAGTTGGCTGAAGAGGGTGCAGTGCAGTTGTTTCGGCCACTGCTCGGCAGTGATTATATCCTTGGTGCCGTCGGTGTATTGCAGTTCGATGTGATCATGTCACGTCTGCAGGCCGAGTACAGTGTTGATGCTGTATATGAAAGTGTCGATTATGCGACAGCGCGCTGGGTGACCTGTGACGACAAGAAAAAGATGGAAGAGTTTGAGAAGCAGAATCGCAGTCAGTTGGCCAAGGATGCCGAAGGCAATCTGTCTTTTCTGGCGTCGAGCGAATGGCGGTTGCAGCATACCATTGAGCAATGGCCGGATGTGACGTTCCATAAGACGCGGGAGCATTGCTAGGTTGTTGGCAGGTCGTTCCTGAGTTGGAATGGTCAGCTCCTTGGACGAATCCTGGTGACCTTGACTCTGGTCTTGCTCTTAGCCTGAATGAAATAAAGGCTCTCACGAAACTCAGTATAGACGTTTGTGAGAGCCTCATCCTCAGGCTAAAATATCTTAGGTCTATTCGGCGCAGCGCTTCTTCAAAAACTCCACCAGCGCCCGCACACCAACCCCGGTACCGCCAACAGGCTGCCCCGGCTTCCCCTTCTCTTCCCAAGCGGTTCCGGCAATATCCAGATGCGCCCAACGTTGTTCTTCGGTAAACCGATTGAGGAACGCCGCAGCGGTGATCGTTCCGGCTGGCCGCCCACCGATATTCTTTACATCCGCGACCTGACTCTTGATCTGTTCGCGGTAGCCGTCAAACAATGGCAGCGGCCAGATCGGCTGCCCTGCAGCATCTCCAGCCTCACGCAGAGCGGCGATCAGCGGTTCATCGTTGCCGACAACAGCGCTACTGTGATGGCCGAGAGCAATAATGCATGCCCCGGTCAAGGTTGCCAGATCGATCATCACTTCGGGCTTGTATTGCGCCGCCCAGGTCAAAGCATCGGCCAGGATCAAACGTCCTTCGGCATCGGTATTGAGAATTTCAATGGTTTTACCCGACAACGAGGTGACAATATCTCCCGGACGGGTCGCCCGATCCGACGGCATATTTTCAACCGCCGGAACAACACCAACGACATTGATTGGCAGCTTGAGACGGGCAACCACTGACAACGTGGCCAACACGGCTGCACCACCAGCCATGTCCATCTTCATCATATCCATACCCTCGCCGGGCTTAAGAGAGATGCCGCCACTGTCAAAAGTAACCCCCTTGCCGACTAGAACAACCGGAGCATCCTCGTCATTACCACCGCGGTAATCGAGGCAGATCAGCCGTGGTTCGCAGATGCTGCCCTGCGCAACAGCCAGCAAAGCGCCAAAACCCTGCCGTTTCAATTCTGCCGGACCGAGAATCGTGCATTTCATACCGGTTTGCCCGGCAATCTGCCACGCTTGCTCAGCCAGATAATCTGGTGTTTTGACATTGCTCGGCTCGTTGACCAGATCACGGGCGAACCACACTCCGCGACTGATCTGTTCACGCTGAGCCACGGTAGCCTGCACATCGCCAAGAAGCTCCTCATCAATACCACTAAGGATACAGACAATCTCTTGCGGCTCCGTCTCTTCGGGCTTTTTATAACGCGTATAGCGATAAGCCTCCAGCATCACACCATCAAGCAGGGCATCAGCGACGTCGCCAATACTTTCAGCGGCAAAGGTGTCACACTCAAACAGGTAGCGTGACAGTTTCTTTTTGCGTAACTGGGAAACAGCCAGTGCGCCGGCCTGACGCCAGATGTCAACCGATAACGCTTGCTGCTCACCCAGGCCGATCACAAGCAGCCGGGGAGAGGTGTCACAACCACAATGTAGCAACAGGGTTTGCCCCTTTTTAGCTGCGAATTCACCATCTTCGCGAGCCCGTTGCAAAAGGCGCCCCTCTTGAGTGTCTTCGGCAACCGGCAATGACGACCAGCCTTGTTCCGTCATGGCGACAATACGGCAATCAACCGGCTCATCCCAACATGTCACGGTATGTACAGAAAAATGTGTCATTCTTGATCTCCTTATTGAGACGTTCGACGCAATTGCAACAGCAATTCACCGACTATCATTTATAAGTTCCTAATATTACAAAACAAAAAACAGCTCACCCCAATATCTTTTTATTGCATTTTATCGATTAAATGTTAGGTTGAAAGTTAGCGGATTCCCAATTAACAGGACGAGCTCATGCAAATCTTCGACACCAGCCATTTTCGTAAACGTCTCATCGCTTACGTTGTTTTGAGCCTGCTGTTGATCTGCATCACCATCGGCAGCCTGACGGTTGCTTCGCAATACAGCATACTTAAAGAAAACTGGAAAGCCAATCTTCTTGAACAGGTTGAAAATAAACAACTGATTGTCAAAAGCTATCTGGTCAAAACCATCAGCCTGGCACAACAGATGGCCAGTCGCAGCTTCATCCGTGATCTGCTCGAAGAGTACAAAGAGGGCAGCCTGCCCCTCAACAACTTACGCCATAGCACGGAAAATTTTCTGGCGGATGGTCTGATGTTTATCCCTGAAGCCGTCGGCCTCACCCGCCTGTGCAGCGATGGCAAGATTGCCGCTCAGTTCGGCGTGCAGGTTCCGCAACCGTTACGCACGCATCCCATGTCGGCCAGCCCGGAAAAACCTTATCTGAAACCGGTTGAAATTAACGGTCAGATTCTCCTGGTGGTGAAAACCCCCATCGTTAAAAACAACAACTGGCTCGGCACTGACATTCTCCTGTTTGCACCACCGCTGACCGATCAGGTTTTTTCCGGCACCCTGGCAAGAACGCAAGGCGCGACCTTTTTGTGGCAACGCCAGCCTTCTGTCGAACTGCTGCTGGCACCGGCCAGTTTTGACCGGGATGAACTTAAAGAGATTCGCCGTTGTCCTCAGTTGACTAAATGGATTCACTCCATGACTTCGAGCAGCGGTTTGTTTGAATACAACTCTGACGATGACCATCAGCCGCGGATTGTCACCTATGCCCCCTTGACCGAGATGGATTGGGTCCTCACCACTCTGGTTAATCAAAACAGTTTTTACCACACCCTGTGGATCAAACTGGCACCGGTGATCGCCATTGCCATTGGTCTGACACTGCTTGGCGGTCTGGGCATGTATGTGATGCTGCGCCCCATGACCCGGCAGGTGCTGGTCCATTCTGATGAACTCGAACAGATTAACCGCTCCCTGCATCAGGAGATAGAAGAACGGCAACAGGCCGAGCAGGATCTGATCGCCAATGAACACGAGTGGTCGATTACGTTTGAATCGATCACCGATGCCATCACCATCCTTGACCCACAAGGCAACATCCGCAAACAGAACCTGGCGGCACGCCGCATCAGTAATAGCTATGGTTCGGCTCTGAAAAACAGCTCACAACGTAAAAACTTGGTGCCTGTTGCTGGTGCCCCCTCTCCGCTGTTGGAACAGGCCGTTACCGAACAAAGTGCGGTCCAGCAGGTTTATCACGATGCCGTGACCAACTCATATTTTCGCATCACCATCACACCGTTGATATACGCAGGCGAGATGCTTGGTGCCGTGCAACTGGTACACGACATCACAGAACAGACGCGCAGCGAAAAACTGAAGAGCGAAACTGTTGCCGCAGTCAGTCATGAAATCCGCACCCCGTTGACTGCGATCATGGGGTTTGTCGAATTTATGCAGAACAATGAAACCACGGCAGCGGAACGCCGCAGCTATTTCGTGACAATTCAAAAAGAGATGGAACGGCTTCAGGAATTGATGAACGACTTCCTTGACCTGCAGCGACTCCAGTCATCGCTGGTGCCCTACCTGTTCGGTCCGGTCGATCTGGAGGAGGTGCTTCAGGACACCGTCAATCTGTTTCGCATGGTTTCCGAACACCACCAACTGGTGTTCAACAGTCCCGGTAATATTCCCAAAATTACCGGCGACAGCAAACGACTTCAGCAAGTGTTCAAGAACATTCTGTCCAATGCTGTTAAGTACTCCCCGGATGGCGGAACCGTCACCACATCGTTACGCATCAGTCAAGGGCATGTGTTTGTCTGGATCAAGGATGAGGGGATCGGCATCCCGCCTCAGGATCAGGAAAAAATCTTCAACCGTTTCTATCGGGTGGATGACAGTGATCGCCGTATCCCAGGCGGGCTCGGCCTTGGTCTGACATTGGTTCAGGAGATTGTCAACGCTCATCAGGGGCGTGTTTGGGTGGAGAGTGCCCTGGGCAAAGGCAGTACCTTCTTTGTGGAGTTGCCGATTAACTGTCAGCAGTCGGCGGTGACGGAACAAAAAGGCAGGGGGGAAGGCTAAAGTCTGAATATCAAGACCAAGACCGCCGGGGTTGGTTCCGGCAGCCCGCGTCACATGGGTACCACCATCGCGAACGGATGGTGTTTGCCAGTGCGATCAGTTCCGAATGATGAACCAGCAAAAGTCAAAGTCAAGGTCGCCGGGTTTCGTCCCGGCAGCCGACATACTTTTGACTGGCCGCTCAAAAGTATGCAAAAGCCAGCTTGAACACCTCCTGAACCTAGAGTTACCGACACTGTGTCTGTTTCCGTAACACTTCACCGATTCGGCTCGCCGCCCTTTAGGTCGGCAAATCGTGCAACTCATCATCTTTGGCGTAAAACGTTGATAACATGCTCACGCCGCTCCCTATTTTTTCCGTGGCACCGATTAAACGGGTGGGCAGTGCCCACCCTTGCATAGTCTGTTATTTATCACCCGAGCTCTCCCGTTCAGCAGCACCGAACGCAATGAACGTCAGCGAGTTTTGCCGTCATCGCGAACGGATGAAGTTCGCCAGCGCGATCAGCTCTGAAAGACGAACCACTGAAGAGCAAGGTCAAAGTCAAGGTCGCCGGGTTTCGTCCCGGCAGCCGACATACTTTTGACTGGCCGCTCAAAAGAATGCAAGAACCGGCTGTGAACACCTCCTGGACCTGGATTAATTTACAATGAGTTTGTTTCCGTGATGCTTCACAGGTTCGGCTTGCCTCCCTTTAGCTCGGCAAATCATGCAACGCATCACTTTTGGCGTAAAATGTTGATAACATGCTCACGCCGCTCCCTATTTTTTCCGTGGCACGTGTAAAGCGGGTGGGCAGTGCCCACCCTGTCTGAGGTTGTTATTTAGCAGCCAAGCTCTCCCGTTCAGCAGCGCCGAACGCAAAGAGCGTCGCTGTGATGATCGTCGGCAACCTGTTTGAGCGTCAGCGAGTTTTGCCGACATCACGGCGTAAGCGACTGAAGTGAGGGAACCCGTAGGGAGCAATGATCGGGAGTCGATTTTGCGCCACTTTTGTCGACGCAAAATGTGGCCCGAGGTGTGGGCGCGGAAGCCCACGTCACGTGCGTACTAATATTGCGAACGGATGAAGTTTGCTAGCGCGATTAGCTCCAAATGACGAACCACTGAAGCTCAAGGTTAAAGTCAATGTCAAGATTTCTGGGTTTCATCCTGGTGCCCACGTCATGGTCGTACCACCATCGAGAACAGATGATAGTGGCAGGAACGCCGTAAAGAAGAAAAGGCTGATCCCCCGTTAAGGAGTCAGCCTTTTCTTACTGAGAAATTCATTCACCCAGCCGCGAATAATCCAGCGTTTCAGCGGTCTCTTTTTGCTGATGACAGCCCTGACATTCCGTCGGTCCGGCCTGACGACTTTTATGACAACTGCGGCACAGCATGTGGAAAATCTTGGCGCGACCAAAGGCATTGTTTTTCGGATGACACCGCCGACAGCTTTCCGTTTTGGCGTGATGGCAGGTCTGGCACTCCACGTACATCTTGTGCTCATCGTGATTGAAGCGCACCGTTCCGTGGCTGTTGGTCAGTTCCAGAGCGGCACTTTGCGTCATCCACAGCAGGGCAAGGATCGCGGACCACAGCAAGCGGTTCATGGTCATTGCTTGCGTTTGAAAATATCGGCTTTGGGATTGGACACCCGGTCGAGAAACAGCAGGCCATCGAGGTGGTCGAGTTCGTGCTGAATGGCCACCGCTTCAAACCCTTTGCAGCGCATCACCTGATCTTGTCCTTCCTGATCATAAAATTGGACGACAATCTCCCGTGCCCGCTCGACGTTGCCGGTGTAGTCGGGCACACTCATGCAGCCTTCGCGCATCACCTTACTACCGGTGGATTCAATAATGGTTGGATTGACCATGGTTACCAGACCATGATTGTGCTTTTTCCCCAGCTTGCTGTTGGACACATCGACCACGGCAACACGCTGGCATATGCCGATTTGCGGTGCAGCAATACCCACCGAATGGCCGGAATCGTACATGGTATCGATGAGATCCTGCACCAATGCGGCAGTGTCGGCATGGCCAACTTCAGCTGGTCGACAAACTTCCTTCAAGCGTGGGTCGGGATAGACCAGAACCTCACGTACTGCCATGTTATAACTCCACGGGTGTCACTGTGCGCACCGAGATGTCGACACTGAGTTGTTTTTTCAGTTCAGCCATGATGTCTCTGATGTCATCGCTTGTCATATTTTCCGGCAGCAGAGTTTCGCACATCATCACATAAACGGGACGTTCCGAGGTGCCGACCAGTTTGGTGTTAAGATCGATGATGTTAATGTTGTTGTCGCTGAGCACCTTGGTCACCTGATAGACGATGCCGGGCTTGTCTGAACCGTACACCGAGATCATGCACAGCTCGCCGGGCAACTCGGGACGTTGTTCGCCACCGGGCTTTAAAGTGCGAACGAAGACCGACAACCCTTGTTCTTCCAGTTGGGCAAAGGCGGTAGCGATCTCATCGCGATCGGTAATTGTGGGATGCGAGATGATCAGAATCATGGCGAATTGACCGCCGAGAATGTTGTTACTCGAATCGGCAATATTGCAACCAAGCTGGTAGAGAATTTCAGCAGTGCTGGAAACGATCCCGGGGCGGTCGCGGCCGATAATGGTCAGGGCAAAATGTTGCATGGCTCCTCCAGATATAAAGACAAAATGAAAATATACCATGCTCGTAGCGCTGTGACCATAAAGGAATAGGGTGGTCAAGGCGCAGCGGGTTTGTTACCATTCTCACCGGCTCCTATCATCATTCAAACCTGTTCGGGTGTTGTTCTGCCATGAAAAAATTGTTCAGACAATGTTGCCTGTTAGTGGCCGTGGCCGTGGTCTTAGGATTAATTATTAATATTCGGCACTGGCAGAACTGCACGCAAGAGGCGTGTTTGACACCGCCGGAAGCGGGAGAGTATCTGCCCATTCCGATTGATGCGGTTCAGGTGGTGCAATGGCAGAAACAAAATCATCTGATCGTTGATGCCCGTTCTGTTGAGGCTTATGTCGAAGGGCATCTACCCGCCGCGTTGTCAGTACCCCGTGGTGATCGTCGGGCTCTGTCCAACGTGGTTGATTGCTGTCTGGTGCAGGAGCAGGTGCTGGTCTATTGCAGCGGTGAACACTGTGATGATTCCTTTGTGGTCGGCGAAGAGCTGTTTCGCGCCGGTTTTACCACCATCATGCTCTATGAAGGTGGCTTTGCCGACTGGCAGCAACGTGGTTTTGCTGTAGAACGGGGGATGCCATGAAGCAACCCGTTGTCCTGTTTGTCCGTCTGATCGTTGCCGGGGTCTTTTTTTATGCCGGCAGTCACAAGCTGGTTGATGCTCCTGCCTTTGCTGAAGCGATTGGCCGTTATCAACTGTTACCCGACTGGGGTAACCTGTTGCTGGCCAGTATTTTGCCGACGCTGGAAATTGTTGTGGCCATCGCCTTGTTGCTGCCACGCTGGTGGCGGGCAGCGTCCCTGCTGAGTATTGTCCTCAACAGTATGTTTGCTGTGGCTCTGCTCTCCGCGATGATTCGTGGCTTGAGTATTGATTGTGGCTGTTTTGGCAGCACCGCAGGAATGTGGTCGACACTTGCCGCCGCGTTGTTGCGTGCCACCGGGCTGCTGGGGATGTCCCTTTATCTGTTTTTGTCTGAACAATCCTGCCGGGAGTAATTTATGGAGTTGTGGCAGGAACGTTCCCGAAATTCGATCCTTTGTTCCGATCTGGTTGCACAACGCTTTGGTCTGGATAGTCACGCTCTTGCTCAGGTGGTCGAGCGCTATCCCATGCGCATTACCCCCCATCAGTTTGAACTGATTCGTCAGGCCGATGATCCGTTGGGCTGTCAGGTGATTCCGGATCCGCGTGAATTGCTCGACGACTCGCTACTGGTTGATCCCCTCAATGAGGAACAGTTGTCGCCGGTTCCTCACCTGGTGCATCGTTATCCGTACCGGGTGCTGTTGCTGGTAGCGGGCAGTTGCTTCAGTTATTGCCGGTTCTGCACCCGCAAGCGCAAGGTGGGCTGTTCGTCCATGTCCGTTTCTTTGGGCGATATCCTAAAAGGGATCGATTACATTGCCGAGCATCCTGAGGTCAATGAAGTGATTTTATCGGGCGGTGATCCACTGACCATGTCGGACCGTTTGCTTGACGATGTGCTGGCGCGTCTCAGCCGTATTCCCCATCTGCAGGTGGTGCGCATCGGCAGCCGTGCTCCGGTGGTGATGCCCGAGCGGATCACCGATGCGTTGTGTGCGTTGTTGCGCCGTTATCAGCCGGTGTATTTTCTGACCCATTTCAACCATCCGCGTGAAATTACTGAAGCCACGGTGGAAGCCTGCCAGCGTCTGGTGCGCAGTGGGGTGATCGTGGCCAACCAGACCGTATTGCTGCGAGGTGTCAACGACAACAGCGAGACGTTGTTTAAGCTGTTTCATACCTTGTATCGTCTGCAGATACGCCCCTATTATCTGCACCAGATGGACTTGACCTGCGGCACCAGCCATTTTCGCACCCGTCTTGAGGATGGCATTGCCATCATGGATGATTTGCGCGGACCTTTGTCCGGGCTGGCTGTGCCGAGCTACATTGTTGACTTGCCCGGAGGACACGGCAAGGTGCCGGTGACACCTGACTATGTGCAGCGTCTCGGCGATCATGCCCGCCTGCGTGCTGCGGACGGCACGCTGGTTGATTATCCGCAGTCCTGACCGGTTGCCAGAGTGATAAACGTAAAAAGACGCCTGCGAACAAAGCTCGCAGGCGTCTTTTTTTATTCAGGTTCTGTGTCGAGGTTTATTCGACGGTGACCTTGGCATCCTGGATGATCAGGTCGTACTGGTAACCGTAACCAAAGTCCTGATTCAGATCGAGAATCCCTTTGACCAGAACCGTATCGCCAACGGCAGCTTCGCTGCTGGTGGTGATGGTCAGATCGTTGCTGCCCGCTTCACCGCTACCATCCTGAAGGTGGATCCAGTTGGTTTTCATGATCTTCGGGCTGAATTTAACCACTTTGGCGCGGACTGCAACCTCTTTGGTGGCCAGGGCATCTTTCTGGGCATAGATCTCGGCAACAGTATAACCATTTTCAGGCTTGGTCAGACCGGAGAAGTCCATATCCATCGGCGCGGTCATCGGTTTTTGGTGACCCATAGCTGCAGCATCACCCATGGCCTCGCCGGGATTGAGCGGAGCATCCTGACCGGCAACCAGCACGTTGCTGACAAAGTAAACGACGTCAAAATCGCGGTTCAGTGTATTGCTATGATAATTGGGCATGGCCATGCCTTGGGGGATAACCACTTTATCACCAACCTTGACCGGGAATTCAGGCGCTGCTGCCCAGATCTCTTCGGTGTCGGTTTTTACTTTGATGTAGGTGTAGCCAGCGGTGTTCATGGTTTCGAGCACGCTGCCTGACATTTGTTGTGCGGCGGCGTCAGTTGCATGATCGTGTCCAGCCTCACCATGTGCAGGGGGGGCGGGTTCAGCCGGAGCTGCGGCTTGATCGTTGGAGTCCTTGCAGGCCGCTAATCCAAAAGTCAGCA
>NZ_AAEW02000036.1 GCF_000167355.1 Desulfuromonas acetoxidans DSM 684 | reverse complement strand
GTGGTGATAAGAGTCACTTCCTGGATATCCTCCTGTGGATTTGGTTGTAGGGGGTTAATGGTACAGTTTGTGTTGATGATAGATATCTGAGTGCTTTTGTCAAGTTTTATTCGTTTTTAACCATATAGCAAAACTGCGAAATTTTTTATCTGCGTAACGTTGCAATAAGCCGTGTCGGGCGCAGCAATAATTCAAGGGCTTCATAACAACTCAAGCAAACGGTGTCTGCAGCATTCAGTGCAATTGTTGCAGCGGCTTCCGGGCCGATAACCGCCAGGCCGAGTGCTGCATCCCTGAGCATGAGGTGGTCGTTGTAGCCATTGCCGATCGCTGCACAGTTATCGTGCCCCAGTTGATGGATGAAGCGTTGTTTGCCAACATCCTGATTGTTTGGTTCAAGGACTTCAAGCCGGGCAGAAACCGCAGCGAGTTGCTGGGCGGCGCTGCCGTGGGTATCAGCCGTGATCACGTGCAGGGTCAGGTTGTCGGCCAGTTGACGCAGGGGCGGGATCAGTTCGCTGATCAGTTGGCCGTCGCAGGCCAGAGTGCCATTATAGTCAAGAACCAGATGCTGCAAGTTGAGTGTCCTGTAACCGGGAATATCGATGCGGATCATGACGTCGTATCCTGGGCCGGGCTGACCAGGGGCAGCACTTGTTCAATGGCGAAGAACACCAGGTAGCGGTCCTTGTTGCCGACGTAGCCACGCCCCGATTCTGTGAGCAGCTCCTCAATACGCGGGGTGTTCCGTTCTTCGCGCAGTTTGCGCAGATGCAGGCGGACGCCCCGGTAGCCTTCTGCGTCTTCAAGGAACAGATAAGCTGCATGGGGATTGCTTGTTACATAGTGATGGCTGAGGCGGTCGAGCATGATGAAGGCTACGCTGCCATCCTCGAAAAAACGCGGCTTGGCATAGAGCGCTGAATTGACACGTCCATCACTGCTGGCAGTGGATAGGATGCCGCTGCCTGTTGTGTCCCTGAAGTAGGCCTCAAGCTGTGCTGAATCCATTTGAATCTCCATAAGGGGTTTGATAACGTGTACTATTTGCGATTGCTTGAATTAACTATGGGCTCAGGCTATAGAAAAAAACTCTTGCATCAAGTGTCATTGCTAACCAACTGCTCATCCTACAGGAGATCGTCTTGAATTTATACCGGCTTTTGAACAGTACGGCATTGTTGTTGTGCACGGCAGCCGCTTGGGCGCAACCATTTCCCGAGCAGGTGACCACTCCGGTTTCCCAAACCCTCGAGGTGCGTCAGCAGGCGCAAAAACAGGATGATGCCTGGCAGGCCCAGCGGGAAAAAATGGTGAATCAACTGGAGCAGTTCAATCGACAAAAAGCGCAGTTGGAGCAACAGTGTGCTCAGTTGGATCATCAGGTTGAGCAACGCCAACAGCGCATTGGCGCGCTGCAACAGGATCTGGTGGAATCGGCGCGCTTGACCGATGAAATGGTGCCGTTTCTTGCTCAGGTGGTCGAACAACTCGGTCAGCAGGTTGAAAAGGATCTGCCGTTTCTCGTTGAAGAGCGGCGCCAACGCCTTGGCCGATTGAACGCGTCCCTGGATGAGGGGGAGCTGTCGATTGGTGAGAAGTTCCGGCGTGTCTTTGAAGCTTTGCAGGTGGAATCTGCTTATGGCCGCCGCTTTGATGTGGTGCAGAAGAATATCCGTGTTAATGGCACGTCGACTTTGATGAATGAACTTCAGGTGGGCCGCTTGGCCCTGTTTGCTCAGTCGCTGGATGGTCAGCGCAGTGCGGTTTACGATCCGGCCAGCGGCGAATGGCTCGGTCTCAATGAACGTGTTAACGGTGATTTACGCAAGGCCGTGGAGATGGCCGGCAAACATCGTCCCGTTGATTTGCTTACTCTGCCGCTCGGCAAGGTGGTGGCACAATGATGCGGCTGAACACTGTGATAGTGATGACGTTGATCGCGTTGCTGAGTTGTCCGGTTCAGGCTGAGGACCAACGGGTGCAAGCCCAGGCGGCCAAAGAGCAACAGCAGCAGGTGGTTGCTCAGGCTCAGGCGGAACAGCAACAGGCTGAAGAGCAGGCTCGCCGCCAGTTACAGGCTCTGACCCGTGACCGAAAGGCCCTGACTGCGGCTGTCGATGATGCGCGGCGCAACGTGATGCGGTTGAAAAAGCGTCACCAGACTCTGGAGCAGCAGGAGAAAACGTTGGCGCAGCAGCAGGCCCGTCTGGAAAAGACCCAGAAGGAGCAGCGGCAGCGGCTGCAGGAACTGCTCGGTTTTATCCGTCTGGCCGCCAAAGATGCCGACGGCTTGCTGCACAGCAGTCAACTCAATGCACTCCATCCTCAACGCACGGCAGTGCTCAATCGGTTGCAGCAGCAGGACGATGTGCCGGCCATGGATGATGTGGCGGCCATGAGCCAGGCCTTGCTCGATGAGATGCGTGGCACGGGTGAGGTGCAGATTGTCGACCAGAACATTGTCGACCGTCAGGGGGAGACGCGCTCGGCCCAAGTGCTGTTGCTGGGCGATTTCAGTGCCGCCTACCGCACTGACGAAGAGAGCGGCTTTCTGCTCTACTCCGAGGCGAGTAGTCGGCTGTTTGCTCTGTCAGAACTGCCGGCGCGGCGCTGGCAACATCAGATTGACCGTTACCTGGATGGGGAAACCGCTCAGGCGCCCATCGATGTCGGGCGCGGTGCTTCTCTGCGCCAGTTGATGTATCAGACCGATTTTAATGACCAACTGAGCCAGGGTGGCTTCATCGTCTGGCCGATTTTACTGATCGGCGCCGTGGCTGTGGTATTGATTGGCGAACGTAGCTGGTTTTTGCGTCGCAACCGTTTTGATGGCAAAGTCTTTCTCGGCCGTCTTGAACCGTTGATTGAGCAGGGTAAATGGCACGATTGTGAAACCGCCTGCCAGGAGCATGACGACAAACCATTGCCGCGGGTATTGCGCGCCGGACTGCCGTATCGCGACCTGAATCGCGAAGATCTGGAGAATTCCCTGCAGGAAGCCATTCTCGGTGAGATCCCTCGCTTGGAACGGTTTCTGTCCACGCTGGCGGTGCTGGCGTCCATTGCGCCGTTGCTCGGTCTGCTCGGTACGGTCACCGGCATGATCAACACCTTTCAGGTGATTACCTTCCACGGCACCGGTGATCCGCGCCTGATGTCGAGTGGTATTTCCGAAGCTCTGGTGACCACCATGCTCGGTCTGGCCGTGGCCATCCCCATCATGCTGTGCCACAGCCTGTTGTCACGACGGGTCGAGATGGTGATTGGTGAGCTGGAGGAGCGGGCGATCCGCTTTGTCAATGTGATCTGTAAAACCCGCGTTACCCCGGATAAGCCGTCATGATCCATGCGCTGTGGTATCCGATTGAAGATTACTTGAGCGCTGGGGGGCTGGTTATGCTGCCGCTGGCCGTGGTGTCGTTGTTGTTGTGGGCGTTAATTGTTCACAAGCTGGTCACGCTCAAAGCATTGTACCGACCCACCAAAAGTGAGGACCACATGGTGCGGGTTTTGGACAATGCCGGTCATGCTGTGCTGTCGGGCGTTCAGGGGCAGTTGATCCGTGAGTTCTTCCGGCGGCGCAGTGGCGATGCACAGCTTGACAGCCATATTGTTGATGAAGCGAGTATGGCGGTTTCCCATCCCCTGGAGCGTGGCTTGACCTTAATCGGTGTGTTGGCCGCCATTGCGCCGCTGCTCGGTCTGCTCGGCACCGTGGTGGGCATGATAGCCACCTTTAACAGCATTGCCGTATTTGGTACCGGTAATGCTCGGGCGATGGCTGGAGGCATTTCCGAAGCGCTGATCACCACCCAGACCGGTCTGCTGATTGCGATCCCCGGCCTGTACATGCGCAACTTTCTTCAGCGGCGGGCAGGTAATCTCAAGCATCAGGTGGAGTCGCTGGCTCTGACATTGAAACGGCAACTGGCCCACGGAGGAGAGTTATGATTAATATCACCTCCAGTCGGCGCGCCAAACGTCAGGGGTTGGAACTCAATATTGCCCCGTTGATCGATATGGTGTTTATTCTGTTGATCTTCTTTCTGGTTACCACCAGTTTTGTCCGTGAGACCGGCATTGACGTGCAACGGCCAACGGCCAATACCGCAGTGAGCAAGGAGAAGGCCACCATCCTGATTGCCATCAGCGAAGATGACCGGATCTACATCGAAGGGCGAATGATCGATGTGCGGGCCATTCGCGTACATGTCGAACGTGCCTTGGCCGAAAACCCCGAAGGCAGCGTGGTGATTGTTGCTGATCGTGGCAGCCGCACCGGCACGGCCGTTGAGGTGATGGATGCCTGCCGTCAGGCCGGAGCGCAGGATGTTGCTCTGGCGGCAGGAACGCCCAGCGGGAGCAGCATGTGAGACTGACGCAGCTTGCCGAGCATCCTCTCTTTGCGTGGGGTACCGCGATTGTCGCCACCCTGGCGATCAATCTGGCGCTGTTCTGGCTGTTGCCGCAGTTGACCGGGCAGAACGTTGAAACCACAGCGGATTTGCCGACTTCTGCGGTGCAGGTGGTGCGTGTCTCACCCCCTCCGTCACCGAAAAAGCAGGTGGCGGAGCAAAAACCGCAACCTCAGCCCCAGGTTCGTAAACGGCTCACCCCGACGCAAACCCCTCAGCCGATCCCACCTCTGCTGAAGATGAATCTGCAACTGTCGCCCCAGTTGCCGAGTATGGGCGATATCGCCATGCCCGATGTCGCGCTGGCCGACGTTGCGCCGGTGCCGGACGTCTTCGACAGTGACGCTTTGGATCGACCGTTGACGCCACTGGCCCAATCGCCGTTTATCTATCCGTTACGGGCCAAGCGCCTCGGTATTGAAGGCTGGGTCAAGGTCAAGCTGCTTATCTCCACGCAAGGTGCGGTTGAACAGGTGCATATTCTCGAGGCGCAACCGCCGGAGATGTTTGAAACTACGGTGGAGCGTGGTATTCGTCGCTGGCGGTTCACGCCGGGAACCGTGCAGGGCAAGCCGGTACGCAGTTGGGTCGTGACCACGATCCGTTTTGAGTTGGAGTCGTGATGAAGAGATTTCTGGACTGTTTTCTCTTGATTCTGCTCCTGATGGTGAGCCTGCCGTCTGGTGTACCTGGGGCCGATATTCCTCTTGATGTGCGACGTCAGGTGTTGGCTGCCCAGCAGTTGATGGATGAAAAGCTCTACGACCAGGCCCTGACGGCTTTGGGGGAGAATAAGAGTGAGCAGGATCACTATTTGATCGACTTTACCCGTGGCAACATTTATTTGCTCAGTGAGCGTCCGCAGCAGGCGTTACTGTGGCTGCAGCAGGTGGTTGATAAAGCGCCGGACTATTTGCCGGGCTGGTTGAATCTGGCCCAGACACAGTACGCACTCGAACTCTATGTTGCGGCAGGTACAAGTTTTGAGCGGGCTTTTACCTTGAGTGATCCGCCCAGACGTTCACTGCGCTATAACGCAGCGCTGTGTTTTATGCAGAGCGGGGAATGGGAGCGGGCAAAACACCTGCTTCGTCAACTGGTGGCTCTTGATCCGCAGCAGGTGGAGCTGCCCTGGCGTGCAGCGCTGGTGCAGGTGTATCTCAATCTTGATCAGCCGCAACAGGCGTTGTCACAACTGATGATTCTGGTGCAACAGACTCAGGGTGCTGAACAACGCCGCTGGCGGGAAGTCCTGGTGCAGCAGTATCTGACTCTTGAGCGCTATGATGATGCGATTAGCGCATTGAACCGCTATACCGAGGTGGATGGTCTTTACCCGCGCTGGTGGACAGTGTTGACCTATGCCTATTTGGAGAGGCAACAATACCGTCAAGCGTTGGTCAGCCTTAAGGTGGTGGATTATCTGCGCCCCCTGTCGGAACAGGAAGCCCAGTTGCTTGGTGACCTGCATCTGCAACTCGGTGTTCCGCAACAGGCCGAGCGTTATTACGAGCAATTGCTGCAACAGCGCCCCGATGATGACAGCGTGTTGACGCGGCTGGCCCATGCCTGCCTTAGTCAGCATCAGCCGCAACAGGCCCTTCAATGGGCTCGTCAGGGAGACAATCCGAAGTTGCGGGCGTTGCGGGGGCAGTTGTTATTTCGCCTAGGTCATTTCGCTGAGGCGTATGAGGTGTTCAGCGCGTTGGCCGGTGAGGCGGACTCTCCCGGTTCTCAGTGGCTGATGGCCGGTTATGCTGCTTGGAACGGTGAGTTGTGGTCGCAGGCCCGTCGGGCATTAAATCATGCGGTGACTTATCCGGCTCAAAAAGAGCAGGCACAGCGGTTACTCACCCAATTGAACGAAAGGCCGTGATGAATTTATTGATGGCTATCGGCGAAAACGCGTGGCAACTGCTACTTGAATCAGCACCGTATATCTTGTTCGGTCTGCTGATCAGCGGTGTTTTGAGTACGTTTCTGACCAGTGGTATGATCGCCCGCCATCTCGGCTCGGGACGGGTTTTGCCGGTGATTAAGGCAGCCTTGTTCGGCATCCCTTTGCCGCTGTGTTCCTGTGGTGTGCTGCCGGCGGCCGTGACCCTGAAACAGCAGGGTGCCAACCGTGGTGCGACCACAGCCTTCATGATTGCTACGCCTGAGTCCGGGGTTGATTCCATTGCCGTCAGTTATGCTCTGCTGGATCCCTTTCTTACGGTGGTGCGTCCGGTGGCGGCATTGATCAGTGCTGTGGCTGCCGGCATTGTTGAGAATCTGTTTGTTGTTTCGCCCCATAAACCGATGCAGGCGGACGATTGTTGTTGCTCATCCACCAGTGAAACACGGCGCAGTCTGATTCAGGGCATTCGCTATGCCTTTACCCAGGTGTGGCACGATATGGCGCTGTGGTTTTTTCTTGGCCTGTTGTTGGCCGGTCTGATTACGGCTCTGGTTCCGTCGTCAGTGATGGAAGCGTGGTTGGGCGGTGGCGTTTCTTCGCTGCTGATTATGCTGGCGGTGGGCATTCCCATTTATATTTGTGCCAGTGCTTCAACACCGATTGCTGCGGCGCTGATCCTGCAAGGGGTCAGTCCCGGTGCTGCGTTGGTGTTTCTGCTGGCTGGTCCGGCGACCAATATCACGTCACTGACGGTGCTGGTGTCGATTCTCGGCAAGCGCGGAACCGCCGTCTATCTGATGATGGTCAGTGGTGGGGCGCTGATGTGTGGTTGGTTGGTGGATCAGGTGTATCGTGTTATGGCTTGGTCCCCTCAAGCACGTCTCGGTAGCGGTGGCGAGTGGCTTGATCCTGCTGTTGAAAAAATCTGCGTGGCCGTATTGCTGGTGGTGTCGTTGCCGGTTGTTGCCAACTGGGTGCAGAAAATCGTGTCGCGTTGCAAAAGAGTTATTCGCTAACGCAGCTGATCACCCGATTGCGTCCTTCGGCTTTAGCTTGGTAGAGGGCTTTGTCGGCCAGACTCAACACTTTACTGGCGCTTAGTTCATGGCGTAAAGCGCAGACGCCGAAACTGGCGGTGACCGTTCCCACCTGATCAAATTGATGATTGCGCAGGGCACTAAGCAGTTTGTCTGCCAGTTGTTCGGTTTCTTCCCGGTTGCTGCTTGGCGCAATAATCAAGAATTCTTCTCCGCCCCAGCGCCCTACGTGATCAGTGACCCGGATGTTTTCCCGGATGAGTTGGGCTATCTCTTTGAGCACTTGATCTCCCACCGGGTGACCATAGGTGTCATTGACGGTTTTGAAATGATCAATATCGAAAATGATGACACCGCACGGGATCTGGTAGCGGACAAATAATTGTTCCTGCTCCAACAGCATTTTGTCGAGCTTGAGGCGGTTGGCCAGTCCGGTCAGTTTGTCGGTTTCCGACAGGACGAGCAAACGTTGGTTGTATTTGCGTAGCTGGTAGTAATGGACGCTGAACACACCGGCGATAAACGCCAACACACCGAAAATTTTCCAGAATAACGTGTAGTTGAATCCCATCTCCTGTTTGACGGAGGACCAGCGGTTGTAAATCTCCTGTTCCTGTTCTGGAGTCACGGTGTGGATCAGCTTGTCAAAGATGCTGAGCAATTCGGGTTGATCGTTGCGGGTGCCGATGGCCAGGGCGACTTTATCGTCCACACGACCGCTGATTTTGATGACACTGGTGAACTCTTTTTGAATCTGTTCCGCAATCACCATCAGGTTGTCGACGTAACAGTAGAGCTCGCCGCTTTCCACCCGCTCCAGACCATCGCTGATGGAGTTCACTTCGACAATGTTGGCGTTTGGATACTTGGCGCGTAACTGTTCGCCAATGGCATACCCCTTAACCACCCCGATGGGCTGGTCGATAATATCCCCGATGTCGTCAATAAAGATTTTATCCATGGTAGTGGCGATGACTACCGGCAGGGTGACATACGGATGGGTGAAGTCCATATAGGTGCTGCGTTCCGGCGTTCTTGCCGCCAGGGAAAAAATATCACAGCGGCGTGCTTTTGCCGCATCGAGAGATTCCTGCCAGGAGGACGTTTCGAGAACTTCAAGCGGAATCGGTAATTTCTCCTGAAACAGGGAGAGGTAGTCGGCGGAAATTCCGTAATGCTTGCCGTTAATCAGGCCTTCAAAAGGCATCCATTCGGGATCGACACAGACGCGAATCACCTTTTTTTTGTCGAGAAACTGCTGTTCACGGGTTGTGAACGCGGTGTTCTGATTGTGTTTCTCAATGACATCGTCAAACTGATAGGCCGGCAACGGGGCGTGGCTGTCGATGATATTACGCGACAACAACTGTTTGTAGGTCAGAGACGTCAGTTCCGGTTTGATAGTGCCGATGGGATACAGATCGAGAAGAAACAGTTCGCGAGTGACGTTGGCTTCAAAGCGCAAGGCGTCCAAAGGCTTTTGCGGTGCATATTTGTTGTGAATGATCTGGATCGTTTCTTCCGGGTGATCAAAGGCGTAATGCCAGCCCTTGTTGGTTGCCTGGAGAAAACGCCGGGTGCGTCCGGTATGTTTGAGCGCCTCTTCCTGGCTGGTGAACAGATTGGCGGCGCTCATGATAAAACCATAGTCTGCCGGATTGATGATGTTGTAGGCGACTTTACGCTGGTTCAATTCATAGATCTGGTTGGAGAGAAAAGCACTCATCGCATCGACTTTACCGTCGATAAAATCATCAATGGAGAACTTCTCGGCAGTGATGCTGGTGTTTTGAGGGCTGATGTTGTAATGGCTGAGCAGTAACGCCAGGGAGCTGTATTTCAGCTCATCACTGGTGCCCATGATTACTTTTCCTCTGAGATCAGCCGGTGTTTTTATGTTGGGTTGGGTGACAAATACCAGTGGCGAGCGTTGGAAATAGGAGGCCAGTAAAACAATCGGCAGGATTTCTTTCTCTTCAACGATCAGGCTGGAGTTGTGCATGCCGTAATTGACATTACGCGACAACACCTCATGGACAATATTGGTTCCGGGCTGATATTCGAGCAGGGAGACGTCCAATCCCTGTTTGGCATAAAACCCCTTCTCCCGCGCCATGATGAATCCGGCATACTGGAACTGGTATTTCCAGTCGAGTTGTACCACCACCTGCTCAAGTACTGTTTGCTTTGCCCTGACCGGGCTCGGCACAATCAACAGTGCAGTAACAAGTAGTAAGATAAAACTGCGAACCGGCATGGAGGTCCTTGTCAATGAAGTGAAAGCTTGAAAATTAGAGATTCCAATAATAGCACAGGTTAAACTCTTTATGAAAACCGATTGTCAGGCAGAATCTGTTTTACTGTGAACTTCGTGATGGTGCAGGGTGCGGTCAAAGAAGCGGGCGACCCGTTGCTCAAACTCCTGCGGATGCCGATGGTAGAATTCAACGTGGTCAAGCTGTTCATCAAACCATAATTCCACCGGCTGTCCGGCGGCTTTTTCAAGGGCAAAAATTCCTTCATACGGCACCACCTGGTCCTGGCCACCCATCATCAGGAAGATGGCGCGTGGGCTGATGTCGCCGATACAATGCAACGGAGCCACGGCGGCGCTGTTGAACTGAAGCTGGCGCTGAGCGAAAAAGTTGATCAGAGGTGCGAACGGATAGGCGGGCAGCCCGGTAAAACGCTTGACGCTGAGATTGATGGTATGGGCGATGGATGCGTAGGGAGATTGGGCGACGACTGCTGAAATGCGAGGGTCACGGGCGGTATAACACAGCGCCAGGGCTCCCCCCATAGAGTTGCCGAACAGGCCGATGGTTTGGTCGGGATGCTGCGTGAGAATGAACTCGACCGCCGCTTCAAGGTCCCGCCATTCGTGGTAGCCAAAACTGATTAGTTCGCCGCTGCTGTGGCCATGGCTGCGCAGATCCGGCAGCAGTACGCCGTAACCGTAGCGTTCCAGCATGGCGGCAATCGGAATCATTTCACTGCAATCCATCTTGTAGCCGTGGCACAGGATGATGGTTGCTCCATTGGTGCCGGGACGGTACAGTGCCGACAGCGTTTCGCCGTCCACCGTGGTTAATTCAATGGTGCGGGCATCCAGGCGATGGATTTCAAGCTGTTGCACCGGGTGCAACTCAGGGCGTTCGATATAACGCTGCTGACGCTTTTGCCAGGAGTTGCATGTCATTTTGCGGGCCTGGCGCCAGGAGGTGACCAAAATGATGGCCATGGCCATGAGGACAATGACCAGCAAGAAGGGCAGTAATGAAAGAAAAATGTGCATCCTCTTAGTATAGCCTGAATCTGCACATGAATCGATGTCAAATAGCACAGGCCTCTGAATGGTCTCAGGCGCTGAAACATCGTCATGGGGTCACGGATTCAGGGCGTGACGATATCCTCTATTGGCGAAGCACGGAAAAATCCGTACAATGTGGTTTTGCCGAAAGCCGTCCATCCCTCTGGGAACCACGGTTTTGAAGCGGGCGATTTGAAAAAACATCAAGTGGATCTTTTTGAATAACAGGAGTCTGTGTGTATGAGTGAAGACAGTAAAAAAATTATTTACAGCATGATGAAGGTCAGCAAAAGCTACAACAAACAGCCCGTCATCAAGGATATCTCGTTGTCCTATTTTTACGGTGCCAAGATCGGGGTTCTGGGTCTTAACGGTTCCGGTAAAAGTAGCCTGCTGCGTATCATGGCCGGTGTGGACAAAGATTTTAACGGCGAAGCTGTGTTGTCCGAAGGCTACTCCGTCGGTTACCTCGAGCAGGAGCCGCAATTGGATGACAGCAAGACCGTTCGTCAGGTGGTGGAAGAGGGTGTTCAGGAGACCGTTGATCTGCTCAAGGAGTTCGAGGAGATCAACCTGAAGTTCGCCGAGCCCATGGATGATGATGCCATGGCCGCCCTGTGTGACCGCCAAGCCCAGGTTCAGGATAAGCTCGATGCGCTGGATGCCTGGGATCTCGATTCCCGCCTCGATCTGGCCATGGACGCGTTGCGCTGCCCACCGGCTGACGCCCATGTCAATGTGCTGTCCGGTGGCGAACGGCGCCGGGTGGCTCTGTGCCGCCTGCTGCTGCAGAAACCGGATATCCTGTTGCTCGATGAGCCCACCAACCATCTCGATGCCGAGACCGTGGCCTGGCTTGAGCAACATCTGCAGCGTTACGAAGGTACGGTCATTGCCGTGACTCACGATCGCTACTTCCTCGACAATGTCGCCGGTTGGATTCTTGAACTGGACCGCGGTCACGGTATTCCTTGGAAAGGCAACTATTCCTCGTGGCTGGATCAGAAGCAAAAGCGTCTTCAGAATGAGGAAAAAGCGGAATCGGCCCGTCAGCGAACCCTGCAGCGTGAGCTGGAGTGGATTAATATGTCACCCAAGGGACGCCACGCCAAGAGCAAAGCCCGCATCAGTTCCTATGAAAAACTGCTTGATGAGGGGGGCGACAGCCAGACCCGTGATCTGGAGATCTATATTCCGCCCGGACAGCGTCTCGGTGATATCGTTATCGAAGCGGATCACGTGCAAAAGGCTTTTGACGGTCGTCTGCTCATGGAGGATATGAACTTCAAACTGCCGCGTGGTGGTATTGTCGGGGTGATTGGTCCCAATGGTGCCGGTAAAACAACCCTGATGCGCATGTTTACCGGTCAGGAACAGCCGGACAGCGGCACCCTGACACTGGGCAGCACCGTTCAACTCGGTTATGTCGATCAAAGCCGCGATACTCTCGACGGCGACAAAAATATCTGGGAAGAGATCAGCGGCGGCCAGGATATGATGATGCTCGGCACCCGCGAGGTGAATTCCCGTGCCTATGTGGCACGCTTCAACTTTTCCGGCAGCGACCAGCAGAAAAAGGTTGGTACCCTGTCCGGTGGTGAGCGTAACCGGGTCCATCTGGCCAAGATACTCAGTGGTGGTGCCAACGTGCTTCTGCTTGATGAACCAACCAATGATCTCGACGTTAACACCATGCGTTCTCTTGAAGAGGCGTTGGAGAGTTTTGCCGGGTGTGCGGTGGTGATCAGCCATGATCGCTGGTTCCTTGACCGAATTGCCACCCATATGCTCGCTTTTGAAGGCGACAGTCAAGTGGTGTGGTACGAGGGCAATTACAGCGAATACGAGGAAGATCGCCGTAAGCGGCTGGGCCGCGATGCTGATCAGCCGCATCGCATCCGTTATCGCGATCTGACGCGTGCCTGATTGAGAACTTTTCGTTCTGTATTGAAAAAGCCCCGACCTGTTGGCCGGGGCTTTTTTTGTGTGGACTTGGGGGATTTGTTGAGGTGGTTTGTATTTCAAGGTCAAGGTCAAGGTCAAGGTCAAGGTCAAGGTCAAGGTCGCCGGGTCTCGTCCCGGCAGCCGACATCCTTTTGACTGGCCGCTCAAAAGTATGCAAAAACCGGCTGAACACCTCCTGAACCAGGATTCACCGACAATGTGTCTGTTCCCGTGATGCTTCACAGATTCGGCTCGCCGCCCTTTAGGTCGGCGAATCGTGCAACTCATCAGCACTGGCGTAAAACGTTGATAACAGTCATCAGTCGCGCTCTATCTCTGGTGTGGTACCGATCAAGCGGGCGGGACGGTGCCCGCCCTGCAGCCGTGTGTTATTCAGCAGCCAAGCCCTCCCGTTCAGCAGCACCGAACGCAATGAACGTCAGCGCGATGGTTGTCGGCAACCTGTTTGAGCGTTAGCGAGTTTTGCCGACATCGCGGTGTAAGAGAATGGAGCGAGGGAACCCGATAGGGTGCAATGACGGGAGTCGATTTTGCGGTACTTTTGTCGACGCAAAAGTGCCCCGAAGTGCGGGCGCGGAAGCCCGCGTCACGTGGGTACCACCATTGAGAACGGATGAAGTTTGCCAGAGCGATCAGTTCCGAATGACGAACCACTGAAGGTCAAAGTCAAGGTCGCCGGGTTTCGTCCCGGCAGCCGACATCCTTTTGACTGGCCGCTCAAAAGTATGCAAAAACCGGCTGAACACCTCCTGAACCTGGATCAACCGACAATGGGTCAGTTTCCGTTATGCGTCACGGATTCGGCTCGCCGCCCTTTAGGTCGGCGAATCGTGCAACTCATCAGCACTGGCGTAAAACGCTGATAACCAATTGAAGCTGCACTTTATTTCTTCCGTGGCCCCGCTCAAACGGGCGGGACGGTGCCCGCCCTGCAGTCGTGTGTTATTGAGCAGCTAAGCCCTCCCGTTCAGCAGCACCGAACGCAATGAACGTCAGCGCGATGGTTGTCGGCAACCTGTTTGAGCGTTAGCGAGTTTTGCCGACATTGCGATGTAAGAGAATGGAGAGAGGGAACCCGTAAGGGTGCAATGACGGGAGTCGATTTTGTGGTACTTTTGTCGACGCAAAAGTGCCCCGAAGTGCGGGCGCGGAAGCCCGCGTCACGTGGGTACCACCTTCGCGAACGGATGATGTTCGCTGGTGCGATTCGTTTCAAGTTGCAAACCACTGAAGATCAAAGTCAAGGGCGCCGGGTTTCGTCCCGGCAGCCGACATACTTTTGACTGGCCGCTCAAAAGTATGCAAAAACCGGCTGAACACCTCCTGAACCTGGATTTACCGACACTGTGTCTGTTTCCGTGATGCTTCACGGATTCGGCTCGCCGCCCTTTAGGTCGGCGAATCGTGCGACTCATCATCTCTAGCGTAAAACGTTGATAACAATTTTACGCCTCTTTCTATTTCTTTCGTGGCACCGATCAAACGGGTGGGCAGTGCCCACCCTGCAGTTGTCTGTTATTTTGCATCTCTGCCTAAAACATTTTGCGATAATACGGTGCGTTCTTCGGTGCCAACGTCGATGGAAATTCTCCTGCCGGGTTGGGGATAAACGCGCCGTGGTAATGGCATCGTTCACAGGGGATCGGATCCGGTGCGGAATGGCTGCCGTCCTGATTGTAATCATGGCATCCACAGCTGGATACCATGCTGCCACTGTAAGGGCTGAGTTGTCCACGACCGTGATGTGAATACTTCCAGTCGTTGATATCGCCCTGGGCATAGGCGTAATCGTCCATATGACATTGGCGACACTGGTTGCCCCGATCTCCCGGAACCACACCAACGGCGCCGACATCCTGACCGTTGATGCCGCGGCGGATGAGGAAGTTATTGGACGAGCCGTGTGGTTCGTGACAATCGAGGCACGACAGGACATACCCCCCGCGCACCCCGAAAGGGGTCCGACTGAAAACTTCGTAGGCATCGGGAATGCCATGGCGTTCCACATCCCAGTCGATGATGGTCAGGTTGCGTCCTTGAGTGGTGCTGTAGATGGTATCGCTGTGGCAATCGAGGCAGAATGTGTTGTAATCCGGTGTTAACTGCCCGTCTGCCTGAGAGTAGGGAACGGCAGCCGGCTCATAGGTGGCGCTGTAAATGTCGGTCGGATGCGATCCGCTATAGGAATAAAACGGGGCTTGATAGATGGACGAATAATCACTCATCTGCTCAAATTCATCATCCCCCCATTGATCGTTATGGTCTGAAGGTAGAGAGATCGTCGCATAACTGGCATCGGTCAGGTGCTCTTTGTTCTGGCGGGCCAGGTGGGGATTATGACAGGCAGTACAGGGGTCGGAATTTTCCGTAAACCAGCCGCCGTTGTTGGCACCGTATTCCGGGTGGTTCTTCATGTAGACCCAGATGTCATACAGATTGTGGTTGGAACCGCCGGAGTCTACCTGATTAAATTGGGCCATGATACTCGTTGGTCCATTGACGTGACCGCCGAAAGTTTCGGCGTAGTCTTTGTTGACCATGGATCCATTGGTGTCTTGGTAGCTACCACTATCGGTATGGCAGTAAAAACAGAACAGGTCGCTTTGTTGATAGTCGCTGCTTGCGGTCAGCTTGGCGGTATTAAACGTGTCAGCGAACAGTCCAAAAGCAGAAGGCCCACCGTTGTCCGGTCCCGGTTCCAGATCGTCGATGCTGGCATGCTGCTCATGACAATGAGCACAATTGCCGATAGCGTAAACTTCGGGAGGAGGGAAAGGCCCTTGAGTGCGTTTGACACCACTGGTGGCATTACCGTGAGCGGAGAGGGAGTAGGTTTCTGCGTCAACAACAACCGAGCAGAGTACCAGCGACAACACGCTGACCATCGTTGGCCAGAGCTGATGCATAGGAAGCATGGCAAACCCCTTATCGTCATAAAATTAAATAACAATTCGTCGCAGTCCATCGCAAAGTTAATGGAAATCTGCCGACATTCATGTGGGCAGTGTAGGGGAAATTAGACAGAAACG
>NZ_AAEW02000035.1 GCF_000167355.1 Desulfuromonas acetoxidans DSM 684 | reverse complement strand
ATGGTTCCTGGGTGCAAATGGGAACTTTTACCACGAATCCGTATCAAATTTCCCGATGATGAAAGNCGTTCCAACCCAATCCAACTTGACGAACTTTGGAGTGTCGAAAGCCTGACAACTGGTGTCATGAACCCGGTTTCCGGTAGTATCAATGCTGATCTCAATGCAACACTCAACGATCTTGAAGCTCCTGAGGCAACTCAGATTGAAACTGAAGATACTGAGTATTTCAACGAAGGTGGCTCAGCTCCTACTGGCACAAGTGAGGGCGGCGGATCTGCTGGGTGCTAATTGATCCACAAATCCATTTTTGAAGCTATCGATTGTTTGAAAGGAGAACTATTGTGAAATTACGTAATATTCTGATGGCTTGTGCAGGGATCACCTTGTTAGCCTCAAGCGCATTTGCTGGACCAACCTGGACCTTTGGCCCTGAGGATGAGGGGTTATTGAAGCTGGATTATAAAGGGCAATTTCAACTGGACTACCGTGATACGGGATCAGGTTCAGGTGGTGATGACGATACCATGGAATTCAATTTTCGTCGTAATCGTATTGCCTTGGTCGGTGCCTATGGAAATTTAGGGATTTATGCTCAAACTGAGTATACTGAGGATGTCAATGTCGGACCGTTTGAAGTTAGTGACGGTTCCAGTAACGAATTTCGTATGCTTGATGCCCAGATTCGTTACAAGTTTAACGATGCATTTCGCGTGCGGGCCGGTAAATTCAAGTATAACCTGACTCGTGAGAACCTTGAGGCTTGTGAAGCACCCTTGACCTTGGATCGCTCCGTCTTGATCCGCGCTCCGTATGTTGGTACTCGGGACAAAGGTGTGGCTGTCTGGGGTAACCTGTTTAACGACGTCTTTCAGTATCGTGTGGATGTCATGAATGGTCGTAACGACTCTGAGTCCGCTCCGGATTCTAACTTCCGTTACACCGGGCGTGCTCACGTCACATTCCTCGATGGTGAGACAGGTTATGGTTATAAAGGTACCTACATGGGTAAAAAGAAAGTGATTACCTTGGGCGCAGCTTACTCTGTTGAAGAAGATGTGGCTTATGCTGATGTGGCCAACGAAGCAGATGCTGTTGATTACAAAGCATGGACTGTTGATTTCTTTGCCGAGTATCCCATTGAGGGTGTTGGTACCTTTACCCTGTCGACGGCTTATGTTGACTATGATCTCGATGATGGATATCAGGGTGCCGATCCCGACTCTGGTATTTGTGGGGTGTTAGGTGAGAAGAATGGTGGTTACACCAAGGTTGCGTATATGCTGCCCGAAACGCCGTTGCAGTTCTTCTTCCGTGCGGAAAACTGGTCTCTGGCTGAATTGGACGGTGTCTATGACCAAGAGATCGACTGGTATGGTGGTGGTCTTAACTACTACTTCCGTGGTCAAAACCTTAAGCTTACCGTTGAATATTCCACAGTCGAATTCGACGAAGAAACAGCGGATTACGAAGACTTCGACAGCTTGACAGCACAAATTCAAGTTGTTTTCTAAGCAATTGATTCAAGATTTATCGTAATTCGGATGCCCGCGTCTTTGTGACGCGGGCATCTTTTTTCGATTGCCATAGGGTCTGCTCCGGTTCTGTGGTAGGATTATTTGTCTAATGACATCCCCTGTTTGTCGTGTGTCGGAGTTATGATTCGAGTCCTGATAGCTATTTTTTTTCTGCTTCCTTTTCTTCTGGTTGGTTGTGGTTCGCAGTCCACAACCTCGCAATGCGAATATTGCCACGCCGGGCTGGAATTGGCGTCGGACACCCACCAAAATTGTATCGACTGCCATGGCGGCGATGAGACTCTGACCGACAAAAAAGCCGCTCATGCATCCATGTATGGGCCGCGCAATCCTTCCGCGCCCAAGTTCTGGGAAAAGACCTGCGGCAAATGCCATCAATATCAGCTGGATCGGGTGCGTTCCAACCTGATGCTGACCAATACCGGTTTTATCAAAAATATTCGCCTGACCTGGGAAGGGGGCGAAGAATACCTTTATGCGACTCAGGATCAGAAGCTTTATGATGCACAAGGCAATCCGGTTGAACATCATTCAGTCTTAAAACTGCGTAATCTGGCCGGCGAGCTGTATCGCAAATACTGTTCGTTATGCCATGTCGGCATGGAGTCACATCGGTCGTGGAAAGCCTCTCATGCATCGGGCTGTGCGGCATGTCACTTTCCGTTCAATGAAAACGGCACCTACCAGGGCAATGATTTGGCCATGAAAAATAAATGGCCCCATTCCGCCAGTCATCAGATGGAACCGCTGCCGACCAATGAGGTGTGTTTTCGTTGCCATAACCGTAGTGGCCGGATTGCCTTGTCTTATCAAGGCATGAACGATGGCAATAACGGCCTTGTCCCGGTCAATAATGGTTTCCCCGGTCCTGAGCTAATCAGTGGGGCGCGCAATGTCACACATATTCAGGGTGATATCCATTTCGACAAAGGGATGGACTGCATTGATTGCCATACCTCTCGCGATGTGATGGGAGATGGCTATGCCTATGAAAATATGTATCAGCAGACCGAAGTTGCCTGCGAAGATTGCCATGGCAGCGGTGACGAAGGACCCCGTTATGAAGTGGTCGAGCGTGAAAACCATGATGCGGTGCGTGAGTCGCGCAACTACCAGCGCCAGGTTAAAACCGGTGATAAGCTGGTTTTGACCTCAAAAGGGCGGCCCTATTCCAATGTTTTTTATCAAGACGGTAAAATCGTGGTAGTGGGTAAGCGTGATGGCCAGGAACATATCAGCAAGCAGATTGCCGCGACGCCTGAGCACACGATTGTCGGTCATGAGCGGATGGAATGCTATGCGTGTCATTCGGCTGCGGTACCGCAGTGTTTTGGGTGTCATACCCAATATGACCAATCCCAAAAAGGGATGGATTTTGTTCGTGGCCGTGAGACTCGGGGCAAGTTCAGCGAAACGGAAGATTACCGTTCCCTTTATCCGTTTTCCCTGGCGCTTGATCAGCGGGGTAAAATTGCTCCGATGACGCCGGGCTGCCAGACATTTGTCACGGTTCTTGATCGTCGTGGCAATGTTCAAAAAGAGGAATATGTAGCGAACTTTCGTGGTAAGCAGCAACTGCGTTTTGCGCCGTTTTATTCCCATAATACCGCTTTAAAAGCGGTCAGTTGTCGCGAGTGTCATGCCGATCCGGCCTTTTTGGGCTTTGGCCAACATGTCGTGGCAGGGCAAAGTGTTGAGAGCACCCTGATTTGTGAAAAATCAGATGAATTACCATTGGATGGTTTTATGGTGATGAAACAGGGCGAAGTACAATCATTTTCTGCTGTCGTACGCGAGCACAGCCGCCCCTTAAATGAACACGAAGTGCGTCGGGCTTTGATGGTTAACCAGTGTCTGGTCTGCCATGATGATCCCAAGGATGCCATCTACCAACAGGCTTTAGATTATGACCAGATTGACCGTTGCCTTCAGCGCGTTACTCCTGATCGTTAGTGTGACTCCTGTGCTGGCAGCACCTTGTCAGCAGTGTCATGAAGTGACGGTGTCCGGTGTTCATCAGGGAATAGCGTGTCAGGAATGTCATGGAGCACAGGGCAACCTGGGTAACCCCGGCATTGCCGACAATCGCGGATTGGGCTGTGTTGAATGCCATGCTGATACCGGCATGATTTTTTCCCATGCCATGAGCCGCCGGACAGCAGAACAGGAGTTTTGCCAACGTAGTTGGGGGCGGGCAGATACTACCTTCTATGCGACGAACTGTCAGCAGTGTCATGTCGCCTCGTGTGCGGATTGCCATGGCAGCGGACACGCTATGACAACACCGGATACACACCGCTGCCAGACGTGTCATCAGGGCTATTTTGTTGGTTGGGATTTCTCCGGACGCGCACCGCGTGAAGACAGCGTACGTTATCAGCGTGGTCCGCGTTCCCATGATCAGTATTATCTGAAAATGCGCCCTGATGTGCATGCCGAAGCCGGTCTTGATTGCAGCGATTGCCACACCATGGCCAGCTTTCTGGACGGAAAGGTCAGTGCCAAGTCGTGTCGCGATTGTCACGATGTGAATCCAGACATTATTGAGCATGGCATCGCGGCCCATTTGGAGAACATGGAGTGCGTCAGTTGTCATGCATCTTGGGCCGCACAGGAGTACGCGACGTATTATGTTGAAACCATTAACAGCAGCAACCGCGCCTATTTTCGGGTTAAACCCACCGGCAATGAGCGCTATGTTAAAAGCAGTTATCTCAAGCGACAAGATTTACCACCGTTGGGCGTGAACGAAGAAGGTCGGGTGGCTCCGATCCGTCCCCAATTTCAGGCCTATTACAGCAAGGTGGTCGATAATCAGCCTCAGGGAGAGGAAAATCAACGCTTGGCCAGCGAATGGAAAGTCTTTACGCCGCATACGATTCGTCGGGGAACGGCATTATGCGATCAATGTCACGGTAATGCGCGGCGTTTTATCCTCGAACCTCTCGAACAACGGATTTATCGTCCGGATCGTGACGGCTTGGGGATTGACAGCCTATGGCGTGCTGAAGGACAACGGGTGGTGAATGGCAGTTTTATGCCACCAGCTCGCTTTGAACGGATGAGTCAGAAGACACCGGAGTATAGCCGAGGATATGTGAAAAAATGGCAAGATTTTCTCAAAAAAGACGCGGCTTCATCCAAACCCTGATTGTCGGTGGGATTTCCGGGTGGGGCTTGTTCCGTTTTTTTTCCGCCTCTAAGTCGCAGGAAACCCTGCTGGCCACGGTAGAGGACAAGCGGATTCCTGAGCGTGGCGCCTTGGTGTTTCGCCAACAACGTTTTGCGCTGATTCGCGAACAGGGGCACGTTTATGCTTTGAGTCTGGTGTGTACCCATCTGGGCTGTACGCTCACGGTGACCTCGACGGAATTAAGCTGCCCCTGTCATGGCAGTACTTTTGATCGACATGGTGAGGTGACACGGGGGCCTGCGGATCGACCCTTACCACAATTGCGCCTCGTTCGCCGCGCAGATTCCTGGCAGGTTTATGGTTAGGTATCTGCCATAAGGGCGTCAGCTGCGATAAACGCGAGCTTTATCAATGAACCACCGAGGATGGTGACCGTGTTTAAAGATTTTATCCGACATCTGTTTCCACGTATGGTTCTCAAAGAGAACCTGAAAATCAGCTATACCTTTTGTCTGGGAGGCATGGCGTTTACCCTGTTTGTGTTGTTGGCGGTCAGCGGGTTGTTGCTGGCCATGTATTATCAGCCGCATGCCGACCATGCCTACACCTCAATCCTTTATATTGAAGAGCAGGTGTTTGGTGGCCACTTTCTGCACAGTTTGCATCGCACCGCATCCAATCTCTATCTGTTGCTCATTTTTCTTCATACCTTGCGGGTACTGCTGACCGGGGCCTATCGACCACCACGCCAGATGAATTGGCTGATCGGTTTTTTGTTGCTGTGTCTAGCCCTGTTTTCCGGCTACACCGGCTATCTGTTACCCATGGATCAATTGGCTCTGTGGGCGACTCAGACCGGTATGGAGCTGGTGCGGATTCTTCCCCTTGGCGAGTTGTTTTATCAGTTTCTGGTGCCGGATGCCGTTGGTGAGCCGTTGTCTCTGTTGCGGTTTTACATCCTTCATGTTGTGGTCTTGCCCATGACGACGGTTTTGTTGTGTGCGCTTCATTTTTACAAGATCCGTAAACAAAAAGGAGCCTTGCCTTACCTGTGAAAAACTATGTCAAAAGTGATCCGACCTTTTTCCGCCTGATCAAGGGGGCGATGGCGGCAACGATCCTGGCGACGGTTGTGTTTGCGGCGCTGTTTCCAGCGCCGCTGCTTGAACCAGCCGATGTCTCGCGGGTGCCGAATCCGTCTCGTGCTGCCTGGTTTCTGATCTGGATGCAGGAGGTTGTCAGTTATTCAAAATATGCCATTTATGCTGTCGTGTTTCTCGGCGGGCTGTTTTGTATGCTGCCTTGGATGCCCGGTGTGACTTCGTCCAAGCGGGCCTGCTGGTGGCCGCGCGATCAACGCTGGGTCAATTGGGTGACTGTTCTGAGTTTTATCGTGATTGTACTGCTGACCGTTGTTGCTTTTTATTTCCGGGGTGAAAATTGGTCCTTCGTCTTGCCATTTTAATCCTGCTGCTCGGGCTGACGGTTCCGGTGTCTGGCGAAACGCTCAACAGTTGTCTGGAGTGCCATAGCCGTGTTGTGCTAAGCCATGATTTTGTGACGGATTCACCTATTGCTTTGATGGATTGTGTTGGTTGCCACCGGGGCAATCCGCAAACACGGCGCAAAGATCTGGCCCATTCGCAGCGCACTGATGCGGACTATGCCTGGTTTCGCCTTGTTGACACGCCCATCATGAATGCGGCACGCCAAAGCATTGACCGATTTGCCTGCCGACGCTGCCATGTTCAGAATCGCAAAGGCAATACACTTGCGGCGGATCTTGATCAACTTTTAGCCCAACGGTCTGTTGATGAATTGATCCAGGCCTTGTTGGAACCCGCCTATTATATGCCCGATTTCGCTCTGGGTGAGAAAGATCGTCAGTTGGTGATTCTGGCTCTTCTCGCCGGGGGGGTGAATCCGCTTGAGCAGGATAGCGACGACGTCACTATTGTCCATTTTGAGAATCCTGCCAGTGAGGAACATCCTTTTGAAAAACACTGTGGGGCTTGTCATCGTGTGTTGACACCACATTTGGGTGGGTTAGGTACGGACACCATTGCCCCCAACCTTTCCGGTTTGTTGACGCCCTTTTACTTGAAGAACTTTAAGGATAACCAGTTGTGGACAGCCGACGGTTTGACGCGTTGGATTAAAAATCCGCGCCAGATCCGGCCACTGGCTGTTATGCCGCCGCTTGACTTGAATGATCAGCAAATTCACAAGCTGATCGATAATACTTGGCCTGCCACTCAGGGAGAATTGCACCCATGAAGACACCTATCCGTTTCCTGTTTGTTCTGCTCAGCCTGGCCCTGGTCAGTGCATGCAGTCATCTCCATGTTGATCTCGACTCCCATTGGCGATTGTCGCAAGATGCCCGAGTTGCGGTGGTGGTTGAACAACCACCAACAGAAATCAGGGTATCCCAAGTGACCGATGCTGTTTATAACCTGGGTTGGCAACCGGCAGACGGTAGCTCACCGGCTGATGCGCAGTTGTTGTGTCGATGGCAACGGGTTGTCGACCTGACGGACGATAGTGAACCGACCAAAACGATCAAGAGTTTTCATGCCAAAATTATCAATGCTCAAAACGGCCAGTTGCTCGGGGTCGCGGATTATTTTTACGCGGATGGTGAGCTGGATCTCTGGACCGGTGTTGAAACGGCGTTGAATCAGTTGTATGCGCAGATAACGGTTGCACCCGTTGTTACGGAGCCGGTTGCTGCCAAACCGGTTGTTGCCAAACCGGTTGTTGCTGAACCAGTTGTTGCTGAACCAGTTGTTGCTGAACCAGTTGTTGCTGAACCAGTTGTTGCTGAACCAGTTGTTGCTGAACCAGTTGTTGCTGAGCCGACCGTTGCTGAGCCGACCGTTGCTGAGCCGACCGTTGCTGAGCCGACCGTTGCTGAGCCGACCGTTGCTGAGCCGACCGTTGCTGAGCCGACCGACTCGATTTCTAGTGCGATTGACAACACCTCTTCGTCGACATCAGGCGTTATTTATCAACCTCAGGCCACCGGATCGCCGGTTAATGACGATGACCAAGGTGATTTGGAAGAGCTCGAGTCACCGCAGACCATGGAAAAGTCCCCTTGGATCCCTCGCTTTCAGGGGATGGGCTTGGAAAACTGGGGGAAAGAGGAGCCCTTGATGGACTAAGCCGCAAGTCTGCCGAATAAAGGAAGTTTGAGGCTCCCCTTAACAAGGGGGGCCTCTTTTTTATGCGATTTTCTTTCCTCAATGAGCTAGAATTATTTCATGGCTTGATTTGTATGGGGGACCTGTAATGAAATGGAGTGAAATCTGTCGGCGGAAGAATCTCTGTGTGGATTTTCTTGTTTTGCCAATCCTTGGGGCATTGCTGCTTAGCGCATTGTCCGTTGTTCAAAAGCTCTACATCGGTGCTCCGGTCTGGCGAGTGCAGGTTTACTATTTTCCTGCCGTGTATGGCAGTATCGCCGGGGGACTGGTTGGAATCTGGTCGCGGCGACTTCGTCAAGCGTTGGTCAAACAGGTGAAACTGCAAGAGCATTACCTCGACCTGTTTGAAAATGCCTCAGACCTGATTCAATCCGTACGTCTTGATGGTTCGATCCTCTATGTGAACCGAGCATGGAAAGAAACCCTCGGTTATCTTGATCATGATATCCCCTCATTGAATATTTTCGACGTAATCTCATCTGCAGACCGTCCGATCTGTCGTAATCGAGTGATTTCGTTGCTGGATGGTGCCGAACTCGGACCGATAGAGGTGACATTCCAATGTAAAGATGGCCGTGCGGTCCTGCTTGAAGGCAATATCAGCTTGAGACAGGATGAGGGGCAACCGCACAGCGTTCGCGGTATCTTTCGTAATATTTCTGAACGTAAGCAGGCGGAACAAAAAATCCATCAACTGGCGTATTACGATACTTTGACAGGGCTGCCGAACCGAGTTTTGCTACAGGATCGTCTGATTCATGCCATTGCCGATGCTCGTCGATTTTCACACTATCTGGCGGTGATGTTTATCGATCTTGATCAATTTAAAAAGGTCAACGATACGCTGGGACACTCCGTTGGCGACCTGCTGTTGAAAGATGCGGCACGAAGACTGCGCAGTTGTTTGCGTGATAATGATACGGCTGCACGTCTCGGAGGGGATGAATTTGTGGTTATACTCTCCGGCTTTAAACAGATCAGCAACTTGCCTCATATTGCCCGTAAAGTTCTTGATGTGCTATCTCAACCTTATTTTCTTGCGGAGCGGGAATTGGTTGTTTCTGCGAGTCTCGGAATCTCTGTCTATCCACAGGATGGCGACAATGCTGAACTCCTGATGCGTAATGCCGATATGGCCATGTACGCGGCCAAGTATGATCATGGCAATGGCTACTGCTTCTTTTCTGAAGAGATGAACAAAAATGCCACGCGCCAACTTGAGTTGGAAGAACAACTTCGTCATGCGCTGATTGATCAGCAATTCGAAGTGTATTTCCAGCCACAATTTGATTGGAGTCGGCAAAAGTTAACCGGTGTTGAAGCATTGGTGCGCTGGAACCGGGCTCAGGGTGAGGTGGTGCCGCCTGAGATGTTTATTCCCGTGGTTGAAAGTACCGGTCAGATTGTCGCTCTCGGTGAGTGGGTATTGCGCCAGGCGTGCCTTCAGATACAGCAGCTTCAATGTCAGCTCAATGTTCCATTGCAGCTCTCGGTTAATTTGTCCGGTCGACAATTTGATGATCTTTCTTTGATATATAAAGTCAAAAAGATCCTTCAGGAGACCAACTTTCCTCCGGAACAATTGGAATTGGAAATCACTGAAACCATATTGATGGAGAATGCCGATTCTGCACGGAAAACGCTTGGTCAGCTCAGTCAGCAGGGAATTCGACTGGCCATTGATGATTTTGGCACTGGTTACTCATCGCTCAATTATCTCAACACGTTTCCGGTTGATCGTTTGAAGATCGATAAGTCTTTTCTTGTCAATGTGATGCATGATGATAATCATGCGGCGATTGTCGCGACGATTATCTCCATGGCTGATACGCTTGGACTCAGTGTCATCGCGGAAGGCGTTGAGACAATGGAGCAGGTGAGTTTTCTCAGTGATCTTGGTTGTCAGGCCATGCAGGGCTTTATTTTTTCCGAACCTCTGCCCCGAGAAGAACTGGAAGAGTTCGTACAGAAGGGCTGGCCATTTCAGCAATAAAGCCGCTAGTCCTCGAATACACGTAATTTTGCCATAGAGACAATCACATGTAGGAGCGAATTTATTCGCTAATGTATTTAAAGTGTTTTTTTAGCATGGATCTTCGCGGCTGAAGCCGCTCCTACAAACGACAATTTAGAATGTGCTGAGGTCCTAGTTTGATTTCACAAAAAAAGCCAAGGTTGCAAGTGCAACCTTGGCTTTTTAGTTTCCGCAACCGGAACGATTTTACAGTGCGTCGATAATTGCGTTCAGAGTTGCACTCGGACGCATTGCTGCGCTTGTCTTGGCAACGTCCGGCTTGTAGTAACCACCGATATCAACCGGAGAACCTTGAGCCGCCAGAAGCTCTTCGTTAATCTTGGCTTCGTTGGCCTCGAGATCGGCAGCAATTTTAGCAAACTTGGCTTTCAGCTCAGCGTTTTTGTCTTGAGCTGCAAGAGCTTTTGCCCAGTACAGAGCAACGTAGAAGCTGCTACCACGATTGTCAATCTCATTGACCTTACGAGAAGGCGCTTTCTCATTCAGCAGATAATCAGTAACGGCTGCATCCAGAGTTTCAGCATACAGTTGAGCCGTTGCATTATCGGTTGTTTTGGCAATGTGCTCCAAAGACGGAACCAGAGCGCAGTATTCACCCAAGGAGTCCCAACGCAGGTGACCTTCTTTGAGGAATTGCTCAACGTGCTTAGGAGCAGAACCACCGGCGCCGGTTTCAAACACGCCACCACCTTGAAGCAGCGGTACGATAGAAAGCATACGAGCACTGGTGCCGAGTTCCAGGATCGGGAACAAGTCAGTGAGGTAGTCACGCAGGGCGTTACCGGTGCAGGTAACGGTATCTTCACCACGACGGCTGCGATCACAAGCAAGCTGCATGGCGTCGTCAGGAGTCATGATGCGGATGTCCAGACCGGTGGTGTCGTGGTCTTTGAGGTAGGTTTCAACCTTGGCAATGATCTGCGCATCATGGCCACGCTTGGGATCCAACCAGAATACAGTCGGAACGCCAGTCGCTTTAGCACGGGATACCGCCAATTTAACCCAGTCACGAATCGACTCGTCTTTGGTTTGGCAAGAACGGAACACATCGCCGGCTTCAAGCGTCTGCTCAAGCAATACAGCGCCAGTTGCCTCATCAATAACCTGAATTTTACCATCACCGGGAGAGTAGAAGGTCTTATCGTGAGAACCGTACTCTTCAGCTTTTTTAGCCATGAGACCAACGTTGGATACTGCGCCCATGGTGGCTGGGTCGAATTGACCGTTTTTCTGGCAATCTTCGATGACCGTTTGGTAGATCGTGGCATAGCAACGATCAGGGATCATGGCAACAGTGTCTTGCAGCTCATCCTGCAGGTTCCACATGCGGCCGCCGTCGCGAACAACAACAGGCATGGACGCATCGATGATCACATCGTTCGGTGCATGCAGGTTGGTGATACCACGACGGGAGTCAACCATGGCCAAAGCAGGACGGTCTTTGTACACGTCCATAATTGCCGCTTCGATCTCTTCGCGCTTTGCGTCAGGCAGACGCTTCAGTTTTGCGTAGACGTCGCCCAGACCATTGCTGACATTAACGCCGATCTCTTCAAAAACAGAACCGTATTTTTCAAAGACATCCTTGTAGAAGACTTTAACGCACTGACCGAAGATGTACGGGTCAGAGATCTTCATCATGGTTGCCTTCATGTGCAGAGACAGGAGTACGCCGTCTTTTTTGGCTTCTTCAATCTGCTGAGCAAAGAACTCGCGAACTGCGGCCATGCTCATGGAGGATGAATCAACAACTTCACCTGCCAGGACAGGCAGTTTTTCTTTCAGAACTTGCTCACTACCGTCATTGCCGACGAATTTATAAGTAAGCGTCGTATCCTTGTCGAGAGTGACAGACGTCTCACTGGCGTAAAAATCGTTGGCGTTCATGTGCGCTACGCGAGTTTTTGAATCAGCAGGCCAGTCTTTCATCATGCGATGAGGATTTTTCTGGGCGAATTTTTTAACGGAAGCAGCAGAGCGACGATCGGAGTTACCTTCACGCAGTACCGGGTTAACCGCACTGCCCAGGCACTTGGAGTAACGCGCTTGCAGCTCTTTTTCTTCGTCGGTCTTAGGCTCTTCCGGGTAATCCGGAACATCGTAGCCTTTTTCCTGAAGTTCCTTGATGGCTGCTTGCAGCTGAGGAATGGAAGCACTGACGTTCGGCAGTTTGATGATGTTTGCCGAAGGATCCTGAGTCAGTTCACCCAATTGGGCCAAATAATCAGCAACTTTTTGCTCATCTTTCAACTTCTCGGGGAAGTTGGCAAGAATACGCCCAGAAAGGGAGATGTCGCGTGTTTCAACATCAACGCCGGACCCTTTGAGGAATTTTTGTACGATAGGCAGCAAAGCATACGTTGCTAATGCCGGTGCTTCATCAATTTCTGACCAGATAATCGTGGACATGATCTCTCCTTAGTGGTGAATACCGTAACGCTCAATCTCTATTACGTTCAGTAACTCAGCATATGCTCACCCCAATGAACCATTGTTGGATGAGCGCTGTATAAGCATCGCCATAAATTATCATGCGATACTGCAAGATGAGACGTTGGTGAGTGTGCAGGGACAGGTAGGGTTCATGGGGCTGGCAAAAATGCCGTCAAACATCCCAGAAGCCTGACATGTCCAGCAATCTTCCATGGATATATGTTAAAACGGCCCGGAGGATGTGAATCCTCCGGGCGGGTTGTGCGTGTTACAGGTGGAGCGGTGATTAAACCGTCCAGGTGTGACCTTCTTGCATAACTTGGTCAACCGTGCGGCCGCGCTTGGCTTTAACACCAGCAACCTGCTCGTAAACCATGTCGTCGTAGGTCTTTTTGCTGTCGTCAGCAAAGATGATGCCCAGTGCCAGAGGCAGGTTAGCATCGGGACGCATGGTCGCCAGCAGTGCAGCAACTTCAGCGTTTTTCTCGTCGTGAACCAGAATGTCGGATTCAGCAACGTCAGCAACCTTGGCTGCTTTGATCTTGAAGCCGTCTTGAACCAGGCAGTACTGGCTTTCGGTTCCGAAGATCATTTTCTCACCATCTTTGAGGATGATGTAGTAGTCAGCGCCGGTTTCTTTGTCGGTCAGCTGCTGATGAGCGCCGTCGTTGTAGATGATGCAGTTGGCAAAGATTTCCATCATGCTGAAACCTTTGTGCATTGCGCCACGTTTGCAGATCTCTTCAGACAGCTTCATTTGAGCGTCCAGGCCACGGGCAACAAACGTTGCACCAAGACCCATTGCCACTTTCAGAGGAGTCATCGGGTAATCGATAACACCGTAAGGTGTGGTTTTTGAGATCTGGCCCATCTCCGAAGTCGGAGAGTATTGACCTTTGGTCAGGCCGTAGATCTTGTTGTTGATCATGACGTAATTCAGGTTGATGTTACGACGAATTGCGTGCATGAAGTGGTTACCACCGATTGCGGTGGAGTCACCGTCACCGGAAATAACCCAGACGTCCAGCTTGGGGTTACCAACTTTAACGCCGGAAGCGATGGCTGCAGCACGACCGTGAATGGTGTGCAGACCATAGGTTTCCATGTAGTAAGGGAAACGGCTGGAGCAACCGATACCGGAAACGATAGCCACTTCGTCGCGGGGCTTGCCAGCGGCAACCATGCCCGCGCGGACAGCGTTCATAATGGCGTAGTCACCACAACCCGGGCACCACTTAACCTCAGCAGGGGAGGCGAAATCTTTTTTAGTCAGTTCTGCCATGATTTATTCTCCTAACATTTCGTTGACTTTGTCGATAACCTCGTACTCGCGGAACGGGTCGCCCTGAACCTTGGAGAGAGATTGAACGTCAACCAGGAACTTGGCGCGAAGCAGCAGGCTCAGTTGACCCATGTTGAGCTCCGGAACCAAGACCTTGTCAAAGCGGCTGATGATGTCGCCCAGGTTCGGCGGGAACGGCCATACCCAACGCAGGTTAACGCCGGAAACCGATTTGCCGTCAGCGATGAGACGGTCAACAGCGCCTTTAACCGCACCATAAGTACCACCCCAGCTGATAACCAGTACTTTACCGGAATCAGCACCGTTGATCTCTGCCTCAGGCAGAACTGCGGCCAGATTGTCAACTTTGGCTTTACGGATTTCAGTCATTTTCTGGTGGTTCATCGGGTCATGGCTAACAGCGCCAGATTCGTTTTTCTCCAGAGAACCGATGCGGTGCTGGCACCCTTTAGTGCCGGGGATAGCCCAGTCACGTGCCAGAGTCTCGGGGTCACGCTTGTAAGACATGTAGGTCTCACCAGGATGATCTTCCGGCTTCCACAGGTTGACGTAAGGAGTGAGGTCTTCGAGCTCATCCAGGGTCGGTACTTTCCACGGGCAGCTACCCTGACCGATGTAACCGTCAGTCAGTACGATAACCGGAGTGCGGTATTTCAAAGCAATTTTTGCACCTTGGAATGTTGCGTCGAAGCAGTCCGCCGGGCTGTTGGCAGCGATGATCGGCATGTAGCTGTCACCGTTGCGACCGAACATGGCCTGCAGCAGGTCAGATTGCTCAGTTTTAGTCGGCAGACCAGTACAAGGACCACCACGCTGAACGTTAACGATAACCAAAGGCAGTTCCAGGATCAGAGCCAGACCGGCAGCTTCTGTTTTCAGAGCCAGACCAGGACCGGATGTGGTGGTGAATGCCAGGTTGCCAGCGTAGGCCGCACCGATGGCACAGCAGATACCAGCGATTTCGTCTTCCATCTGCATGGTGACGAGGTCGAGGTCTTTGAACTCTGATGCGTAGTGCAGCAGGTCGGTTGCCGGAGTGATGGGGTAGGAACCGATGAACGGTTGCAGACCGGATTTAGCACCGGCAGCAGCGATCGCCAGAGCAGAGGCGTCATTACCAGTGATGTTGCGGTACAGACCTTTTTCGATCTGAGCAGCACCAAGGTCATAGCGTTCCTGGAACATGATGGTGGTTTCACCATAGTTCAGGCCGGCTTTGAACGCCTTGGTGTTGGCTTCAGCAATTTGCAGCTTGGGTTTCTTGGCGTTGGGGCCAAATTTTTCCTGAATGAAATCAAGAACCAGCTGAGGAGTTTTGTTGAATAGCCAGCACAGAACACCCATGGTGAAGAAGTTCTTGCAACGGTCTTTAGCAGCGTTAGGCATATCCATGTCAGCCAGTGCTTCACGCACCAGGGTGAACATGGGGATTGCTTTAACGTCGTAACCGTCGAGAGTTTTGTCTTCGAGGGGGTTGCCTTCATAACCAACTTTAGCCAGCGCTTTCTCAGTGAAAGAGTCGGAGTTGGTGATGATCATCCCGCCGGGCTTGACGAATTTGGCACTGTGTTTAACCGCAGCAGGGTTAAACGCGACCAGAACGTCAGGAGCGTCACCAGCAGTGTAGATTTTGTGGTCGCCCAGGCACATTTGGAAACCTGAAACACCCGCGATGGTACCGGTCGGGGCACGGATTTCTGAAGGATAGTCGGGAAGGGAGTTAACATCATTACCGTCCAATGCTGCCAGGGCGGTAAGCTGATTACCGATGAGCTGCATGCCGTCACCGGAGTCACCGGTGAATTTCACGACAATTTGCTCAGCACTCGTGAGTTTTGCGTTCTCTGCCATACTGTCTCCTGTGTAAAAAGAGATGTTTCAAGAAATTATGCTGCGCTTACAGCAATCAAACATCGTCATTTGCTCGTCGCAAATTGTATACACCAATTGTATACAATATGCAATATACAATGTGCAAGCACAGAGATGCGTAAGATGAAATAAAATATCACATCCGTTGAGTTTGGCTAAAACAGTGTTAGGGAGTGTAAAACAAGGAGAGGGGTTTTTCAAGTAAGTCCTTATGCTCTCAGACACTGACAAAACAACAAGGGCAATGTTGCCATTGCCCTTGTTGGGATGATTCAACTGTACGCTAAGCTGATTAGCTGTTCCGAATGTCTGCCATGTCCGGCAGGATGGTGGGCAGCTCATCAATCAGGCCTTTAACGGCGGCAACAGAGTTGTCGAACAGGGCTTGCTCTTCAGCATCCAGTTCAAATTCCATAATGCCTTCAACGCCGGCAGCACCCAGAATACAAGGAACGCCGACATAGTAGTTGTCAACACCGAACTCACCTTGCAGCAGAGCACAAGTAGGCAGAACCGCTTCTGGTCGCGCAGGATAGCTTCTGCCATAGCGATTGCGGGAAGATGCCGGGCTGTAGAATGCTGAACCGTTGCCGAAGCAGGTATACACGTTCGGCACCGGAAGCTTTGGTGCGCTCTACCATAGAAGTCTGACTTCTTGAGCTTAGG